>CAZOBD010000075.1:15465-17876 GCA_964577665.1 uncultured Hyphomicrobiales bacterium | reverse complement strand
TTGCTTCGTCGCTTCGCTCCTCGCAATGACTTAGCAGTTGAAGGAAAAAGATGTCAGACATCTGACAGATGTTGGGCATCTGAAGCGCAAAGTTAAATTAACAGATGGAACCTCCCTGATTAAGGAAAACACATAAGGTAATAATCATTTTTGAAACAATTATAAATTAAAAATATGGATATCATTCCAAACTTGTTTCGGAATCTCGATTCATTCTTCAGGCGGCGCAAGCATTTTCCTGAAATCAGGCTTATCCTTTTGAAATGAAATCAATCTAAGCAGTTCATCCGCAAATATTACTATTTTTGCTTCACTTCCGTAATGCAGTTTGTCTGCATCGTCGCCCGGTTTATGATAATCCCTGTGCATACCGGTTGTCAGCAGAAGAACGGGTATGTTTTCATCGTAAAAATTGTAATGATCGCCGCGCACCTCTTCTGTGTATATGCGGTTTATCTTTATGGGACTGTTTTCCGCAACGATATCAATAAGAGTATCAATCATCATAGAGGAAGATGCTCCCAGTACGTTCAGCTTATTATAATTCATTCTGCCTATCATATCCAGATTGAGCATAAAAACTATTTTTTTCAAATCGACCGGAGGATTATTTATAAAATATTCCGAGCCTCTTGTTTCAAATTCTTTGGCGTTGAACCCCGCAAAAATAACAGGATTAGGCAAAGGATTTTCCTTAATGAGTTTTGCAAGCTCTATCATTCCTGCCACACCGGAGGCGTTATCATCGGCGCCGTTATGTATTTTATAGCCCTGATCCCAAAAAGTGCCGGCATGCCTTGAACTGTCCTTTCCCCAGCCGATGTGGTCGAAATGCGCTCCGACAATTATGTACCGGTCTTTCTTGCTGTCATCCGCACCCGCCGCCATACCGAATATGTTAGGTATCTGCTTTTCTGTCTGTTTAACGTTTGTTGTGATTGTTACCGTAACGTCTTGCAGTTCAAAGCTCTTCGGCTGCTGCTTTTCTTCTATTTCAAGTTCAAGAGGGTACAGAGCATAGTTCCTGGGAAAAAACTTAGCAATGCTGCTGCGGTTTGCCTGAATTGCCGCTATCTCGGTGTTCCAGGGTTCTCTTTCCGCTTTCATCCGGTACCATTTGTTTGCAGAGTCGCTCTGTTTTTTTACATAGATGATGCCTTTCGCGCCGTGCTTTATGGCATTCTCAGCTTTATAGCGGAGGCTCCTGTATTCGCTGAGGAACTCCCGCTGGGCTGCGTCTTCCGAAGAATCCGAAAGGACAATTACTATTTTATCTTTAGCGTCGATGCCTGCATAGTCGTCATAATTTTTTTCTGGAGCGGTTACGCCGTAGCCCGCAAAAACTAATTTGCCCTCGACAGTTACGTTTTTGGTGAAGCGCATGGGATACCAGTCAGTGCCGAGTTCCCAGCTTCTTTTTATTTTGCGCCACATGGATTCCGGCACGCCGGGCCTCTTTAAAATGGTTGTGAAGTGAGTTTCATTTTCGCCGTTAAGCTCTGCGCCGGTTTTGAAGGGAAATTCCTGTTTGTATTTGCCGTTTACGGGGGTAATTCCCATGGTTTTGAATGTGTTGAGGATATATTCCGCGGCTGCGTAGTTTCCTTCTTTGCCTGCCATTCTGCCTTCCAGTGCATCTGAGGCAAGATATTTCACATGCGTCTGCAATGAGGCGGCAATTTTTTCCATTTCGGATTCATCCTGAGAGAAAGCCGTTGAAACATATAGCATTGCGAGTATAGCGTATAAAATAATCGGTCTCATTTTTCTATTCCTTAATATTTTTAAACTCAAACATAATAAATATAACAAATTAAGCGAATAAATGAAAGTATATTTGTGCTTTTATTTTCTTTTGGAAATTTTATTTCGGCGTCTGTGATTAGTTTTCGACTTAATTGTATTAAATTACGCAGGATATAAATTACCATTATATATTATTGGAGTATTTTTTACCGGATTATTTTTTTCATTTTATTTATTTTTTAGTTCATATTATATATTAGGAGGTGCATTTAACCTGTTTATTGTAACTTTCGTCGTTTATATTTTAATTTCCTTTTAATATTTCTTATCATATATATTTTTTTATTATTTTCCTAATAGTAATATTTATATATCCATTACTAATATAATAGTATTATATTTAATTATTTATATTTTGTTTTTTACTATATTTATATCCGGCTTTATTATTTTATTAATGTATTAATATTATTTGATTTATTATATATTTATTCTATTATTATTTTTATATATATAATTATATAAGCTTTTTATTAATATATATTGTGCGGCGGAAGCTGATTTTAAAGCGTCTGATGACCATTTTAAAGCGTCTGATGACCATTTTAAAGCGTCTGATGATTAATTTAATGCGTCTGATGTTAATTTTAAAGCGTCTGATGACC
>CAZOBD010000075.1:0-15365 GCA_964577665.1 uncultured Hyphomicrobiales bacterium | reverse complement strand
AAAGCGTCTGATGACCATTTTAAAGCGTCTGATGATTAATTTAATGCGTCTGATGATTAATTTAATGCGTCTGATGTTAATTTTAAAGCGTCTGATGACCATTTTAAAGCGTCTGATGATTAATTTAATGCGTCTGATGATTAATTTAATGCGTCTGATGTTAATTTTAAAGCGTCTGATGACCATTTTAAAGCGTCTGATGATTAATTTAATGCGTCTGATGTTAATTTTAAAGCGTAAGATGACCATATTTTTATGTTATATAATGATTTTTATGTGCCGGATGATTGATTTATTGCAGCGGATATATTTTTTTTTGCATTGGCTGCTTAGATAAATGTGTTAAATGTTATTTTTAATGTATTGCCTGTATATTTATAAGCATTAGTTATATATTATTTTATAAAGAATTTTAATTTATTCCCGTTAAATGATTAAATTATTATCATCAATTTATCATTATTTACGTTAGACGTATATTTTAATATTTTTAATTTATTATTAATAATGTAATATATGTAATTTTTTTATTTTGTTATATTTTTTATTATGTTATTTGCTGTTTTATTTATAAGGAATAATAAAATATTTAATTAGAATGTTCTTTTAATTACTATTTATTATCTATATTTTATATTAGATAAATAATTATAATAATTAAATTATAAATTTAAGACACAGGAATTATATTTTGCTGAATATTATAAGCAAATAAAATATTAGGATTTGCAATAAAATCTTTTAGATAATGAATTATTTATTCAGGAAGTAAGAGAAAAGAGCTAATAAGTAGGCGGCAGCGGCTGCGGCGAGGGCATAATCGAATCCGAAGCTGAGAGCAATGAGTACGCTGAGCGATGCACCGAGTACGGAGGCTGCGCCATTGACTGCAAAGCCCCAATCAACGAGTTCGCCGGCTTCTCTGCCCGCTTTGGGGAATGGCATACCCAAGAAGAAGCCCAGAGGAGCGAGCATGACGGCGCTTATAATCATTCTGACGGCTGCGGAATCTATTATGATGCTGCTGCGAATAGATTCGAGGATAAATATTTCGCTTAAGATGAACGCTAAAATTGCTCCGAAGATGATTTTAATGTTAAAACTGCCCGAGAAAAGGCTTCCGATGCCCGAGCAAAGG
The DNA here is from genome assembly GCA_964577665.1 of uncultured Hyphomicrobiales bacterium. Taxonomy (GTDB): domain Bacteria; phylum Bacteroidota; class Ignavibacteria; order Kapaibacteriales; family UBA2268; genus CAYVTD01. Next base: position 14,227 of record CAZOBD010000075.1, on the reverse strand, counting down.
AGTAAGGAGAGGAGTATTGTAACAAGGCTGTAAACGGAAGCGCCTATGAAGAGCGTATGTTTTTGAATTAAGATGACTTCAACCGCCATGAAGCCGAAACCGATGAAGAAAAAGAAGAGCCATCTGCCTGCGGGGAGCTTTTTGCCGCGGCGAAAGTAGGGCAAAAGGGTTACGGGGATGACTAAAAGCAGTACGATGAGCGTGATAATGACTATGATGAGCCGGGAAAGGGGAAAGCCGTAGAATTCAAAGGGTTGGACGCTGCCGGTATTGCTTAGGGAGAAGTTTTTCCACATTCCCATTTGGTTTATAAAGGGTCTGTCGTCCGTTGGAGGCGATAGGTCGGTGCGGACATCGGGCTGGACGCTGCGCCATCCTTTTTGGAAGATTTCTGTAAAGATATTTTTGCTGTTGGAAGGGAATACGAGCTGCATTCCATGGTTTTCGGGGCTGCTTAAATTGCCGAAGGCGGTGAAATAAAAGCCCGGATCGAGCGGTTTTTTCGATATGATGAGTATATCGCGGCGAAATTCGGGCACATGATAGACTGCGATGTGCTTGGAAAAGTCTTGAAACATGGGCTTAAAGGCTTCGACGGCAGCGGCAAACATTCTGGGGATGTAGAAATGGTGTTCGATGAGAAGGATGCCGTCTTCGTCGAGTGCTTTCCAGTAATCGATGAGCGCTTCTTTTGTGTAGAGGAAGTTTTCAGCGAGTGCGAAAGCGCCGGAAGCCATTGCGGCGTAGGAATTAGAGCTGAAGGAGCAGATGAAATCGAATTTGCCGGAGTGCCTTCGGATGAAAATTCTTCCGTCTTCGCTTACGACGTTCACGCGCGGGTCGTTGTAGATGCTGCCGGAGAATTCTTTGAGCATGCCATGCTGCATTAAGTGGTTGATAAAGGGATTGACTTCCACCGCCCAGACTTTTCCGGCGCTAGCAAGGAGTGCTTGGAGGACATCTTTGCCTCCGCCGGCGCCTAAAGAGACGAATTTGCAAGAATCATAGCGGCGGATGAGGTGTTTAATGTTTACGCCGAAGTCGAGATTCTGCCAGACGGGGTTTTGAAAGTCTCCGTCGAAGCGGATAACGGTAGAGCTGGCGGTGTTGTCGGTCATAACGGCGCGGTAATTTTGATTGAACTCCACAACACGCACTTTGGCGAGTGCATCCCAGCGGGTGAGGAGCACTTTTGCTTTTTCTTCGCGGGCAGATTCGTAAGGGTCGCTCGTGAAAAATGCAAAGACAAGCGTGACAGCAATGTAGAAAGCCGTTAAATACTTTTGTTTGTTTTCGGAATGGAGCCAGGCAGCCGCCAAAGCGGGTAAGCCGGCAAGTGCAGCGGCTGTTTGAGTGCCGAGAAAGTTCATTAAGAGGAGAATAATACCAACGCCGATGCCGGCGCCTGCTAAGTCAGCCATATAAAGCTTCGGCAGGCGGTCGCTGTGTGCGCGGAAGATTTTGCTCAGCGCCATACCGCCGAAAACATAAGCAGAGCCGAGAATAATAACGGCAGCAATAAGCTTTAAAATCATTAAAACGGAGAAAAGGCGTGTAAAGTCGAGCTCCAGCCAAAAGACGAAAAGCGGACCGGCTACGGCGGTAATGCCGGTATTGATTAGGAGTTTCCTCAGATTGTCTTTTTCGTAAAAGCGTGGGAACAGTCTGAGCAAAACCGCGCCTATGCCAAGCCCGCAAACCGCCGCGGAAAGGATAAGAAAAGCAAATGTATAGTAATACTCAGCCGAAAATATGCGCGTCCAGACAAGCTCGAGGCTTATCAGAGATATTGAAAGCAGGGCAACCGTTCTGAAATTCTTTCCGTTCATTTTTATTTAGATAAATTATTTCAATTTTTAAAAGTGATAAAATATCAATTATACAATATAATAAATGATATGTTTATAAACTTAATTTAAAACAAACTATGCCCGAATTCTATCGGATTTATGACTGAAATTCCAAGGCATTGTTTATATAAGCAAAAATTTTAATTTTTTATTACTGATGCGAGCAAAAAGAATGATACTTTTTTTTACATGCTAATTAATTTATTTTTCTTAATTTTAGAATATTCCGTTTTCAATTGAAAAGAAATACGGATTTGAAATGGCATAGAAGTTGCTCATTATGGAGCGAGTTATTTTAAAGTCAATTTATAAAGAAATTTATGGCAAAGAAAAGCGACTACACGATTATCGGCATTGACGGCGGTGGAACAAGAACACGCGGAGTGATTTACAGAAACAAAGATATATTAGCACAATCAAATGCAGGCACCACGCGCATAGGAGCCGTCGGCGTCGGTGAATCCTGCGAAAGACTTTTAAACGTTATAGCGGATTTATGCGAAAAAGCAAATATTGATTCGGAAGAAATAGATGCCGTAGTAATAGGGCAGGCGGGCGTATGGCTGGAAGAAGAAAAGAAACGCTCGACACATCTTTTAAAAACACTGGCACGCTCTCAAAAATTGATTCTCAATGATTTGATTGTTACCAGCGATGCCGAACTTGCCGTGGAGGGAGCATTCAACGGGAAAAACGGAATAGTGCTTATAGTTGGCACAGGTTCAATTGCAATCGGCAGAACAGGCAAAAATAAGTTTGTTCGCTCCGGAGGCTGGGGCATAGAACTCGACGACGAAGGCAGCGGCGCATGGATAGGCAAAGAAGGACTTACCGCGGCTGTCCGAGGAATTGACGGAAGGGACAAACATACTGCTTTTACTGATGCTCTCGCCGAACTTTTTCCTACCATTAACCTTAAAAATCCACGTACCATAGTTAAAGCATACGCCGAAAGAAATTTTGAATACCACATGCTGACACCCACCGTAATGCAGTGTGCAGAAGACGGCGATGAGAAATGCCTCGACATCATCGAAAGAGCCGCTTTTCACCTTATGGAACTTCTCGAAGCTCTTCTTAAGCATTACAGTGTCCAAACTGTGCCTGTCTCTCTCATGGGAGGGATAATTGACGCAGACACACTCCTTGCACAAAAACTAATTCAAAAAATAAGGGCTCACGATAAAATTAAGTACATTGAAGCTAAAAAAAATGCCATAGACGGGGCATTAAGAATAGGCGAAGCGCTTCTGGCTGACCTTGATAAGCTCTGATTTGTACTTAGATTTAAGCTTTTAAATTATTTTATCATTTTACTCCTATAAAATATTATCTCCTCATTTCCTTCATCAATCTTATGATTTGTTAATAAATTACTCATTATTTGAAATATGACAGAAAAAGAAGATATTTTTTCAAATCTTAAAGAAGCAGTAAACCGCATAGATACAGTACCGGAGAAAATGACCGTGCTCCCTTTACGGGATATTGTCATTTATCCGCACATGATATTTCCGATTTTAATAGGCAGAACCAGTTCGCTGAAATCCGTTGCAGAAGCGGTGGAACGCGACAAATATTTATTTGTATCGGCACAAAAAGATCCGAATGTGGACGATCCCGGTTTCAAAGATATTTACGTGCACGGCACTATTACGAAAATAATTCAGATAGTACGTCTGCCGAACAATCTTTTGAAAGTACTGGTAGAGGGGCTGTTTCAGGGCAAGATAATCGAAAAGCTGAACACCAAAGAATACCTCGAAGCAAAGATAAAAATGCTCGGACCAAAACCCGTAAAGGAAGATACTGAACTTGAAGCGCTTATCCGCCACGCTGGGGACCTTTTTGCGGAATATATTCGAGAAAATCATAATATTCCGACAGATATTATCGGAGCTTTTGAAAATATTGACGACCCCGTAAGAAAACTATTCTTTGCCGCCGCCAATATCGACCAGAAAGTACCCCCGAAGCAGAAACTATTAAGCGAAACCAACTTGAAAAAGCAGTTCTTCGAACTTTCTTCGCTGCTAAGTTCCGAAATTGAGCTTTTAAAACTCGAAGACGAGATCGGCGAAAAAGTGCAGGACAGTATTCAGAAAACCCAGCGTAAGTTTTTCATTCAAGAGCAGATAAGAGCTTTACAGAAAGAACTCGGAGACGAAGAAGAAGCCTCGCCCGAACTTGCGGCGCTTAAGGAAATGCTCGAAAAAGCCGAAATGCCAAAGGAAGCACGTGAAAAGGCAAATGAAGAGTTTGAAAGACTGAAAAAAACTCCTACCATGTCGCCTGAATTTTCCGTAAACCGCAATTATCTTGAGCTTTTAGCGCAGCTTCCTTGGAAAAACAGAACAGAAGACAATTTTGATATTGAACACGTCAAAAAGATTTTGGACGAAGACCACTACGATTTAGAAAAACCAAAAGACAGGATACTCGAGTTCATAGCCGTTTTAAATATGGCAGGCTCTCTGAAGCGGCAGATACTCTGTTTTGTCGGACCGCCCGGTGTAGGGAAAACATCATTGGGACGCTCTATTGCCAGAGCGCTCGGCAGGAAATTCGTGCGCTTTTCTCTCGGAGGAGTTCGCGACGAAGCCGAAATACGCGGGCACAGACGCACTTACATCGGCGCCATGCCGGGAAAGATAATCCAGTCCATGAAAAAGGCAGGCACCGTTAATCCGGTCATTCTTCTGGACGAAGTGGATAAAATGTCTATGGATTTCCGCGGAGACCCATCCAGCGCTCTGCTTGAAGTGCTCGACCCCGAACAGAACAACTCTTTCAACGACCATTACATTGATGTTGACTACGACCTCTCTAACGTACTTTTTATCACAACGGCAAACGTCCGCTATGATATTCCGCTGCCACTTCAGGACAGAATGGAAATTATTGAACTTAGCAGCTACCTCGAACCAGAAAAAATCGAAATTGCAAAACGCCACATTCTGCCCCGCCTTTTGAAAGAATACGGCTTGGAAGATATGAACATCAGATTTGAAGACAAAGCCCTGTCAAAACTCATTAGAGAATACACCCGCGAGGCAGGGGCCAGGAATCTGGAAAGAGAAATCGCCTCCGTCCTGAGAAAAATTGCCAAAGAAATTGTCCACGGATACGACAAACGCAGAAGCAGGCGCACCAAAACTGCCCGCACTAAAGCTTTGAGGCTGAATCCCTATTTCAAACGGTCAGTCAATAAGAAGAAGTTTACCGTTGATAACAATAAAATTGAAGAATATCTTAAAGCTCCGCGCTTTAAAGACAAAAAAGAAGAAACCGAAGATAAAATCGGCGTTGCTACCGGACTTGCTTGGACCAGCGTCGGCGGAGATACCATGCAGATTGAAGCCACCATAATGCCCGGCACAGAAAAACTCACCCTCACAGGCAAGCTCGGCGACGTTATGAAAGAATCCGCCATGGCAGGACTCAGTTTCATTCGCGCCAAAGCAAAAGACTTAGGCGTTCCCGTCAATTTTAACAAGAAAAAAGAAATTCACATACACGTTCCCGAAGGTGCCATTCCCAAAGACGGGCCCTCCGCAGGCATCAGCATGGCAATGGCGCTTATTTCTGCTGCATCGGGCAGAGCCGTTCGTGGAAACGTAGCCATGACCGGCGAAATTACCCTCCGCGGAAACATATTGCCCGTCGGCGGACTGAAGGAAAAGCTTCTCGCCGCGAAAAGAGCAGGCATCAAAACTGTACTCATACCCAAAGAAAACGAAAGAGACATCGAAGACATTAAGGATGTAATCAAAAAAGGTCTGAAAATCGTTCCCGTCAGTCACATCACCGATGCTTTGGACACCGCTTTGAAAAAGTGATAAGCATTCGTTAAATGCGGGGTCTATTTCACTTCTTCGACGAGGCGGTCAACTATTTCGTTGGGGCTTACGTTTTCTGCTTCGGCGTTGAAATTCGTTACAATTCTGTGCCGCAGAACCGGAAGAGCCGCCTCTTTTACATCGTCGATGTCGGGAGTGAATTTTCCGCTGAGTGCAGCCATAGTTTTGGCGCCGAGAATGAGGTATTGGGAAGCTCTTGGACCTGCACCGTAGCTGAGAAAATCTTTGACAAACTGCGCCGAGCCTTCGGCAGGACGTGATGCCTGTACGAGCTTAACGGCATAGTTTATGACGTTGCCGGCAACCGGTACGCGGCGGATAAGATTCTGGAAGTCAATGATTTCACTGCCTGAGAGGACTTTTTCGATGCGGGGGATGTACTCCGCAGTGGTGGATTTGACGATTTCGGTTTCTTCTTTAAAGCTGGGATAGTCCAGCCAAATGTTAAACATAAAGCGGTCGAGCTGGGCTTCCGGCAGGGGATAGGTGCCTTCCTGTTCGATGGGGTTCTGAGTGGCAAGAACGAAGAAAGGTTCCTTTAGAACGTACGTAGTACCGGCTGCTGTAACCTCATGCTCCTGCATGGCTTCCAGCAATGCAGACTGGGTTTTTGGAGGAGTACGGTTTATTTCGTCGGCAAGCACTATGTTTGAAAAAATCGGACCTTTGACGAAGCGGAATTCCTTTTCGCCGGTGGAAACATTCTCTTGTATTATCTCGGTACCTGTTATGTCGCCGGGCATAAGGTCGGGTGTAAACTGTATCCTGCTGTATTTCAGGTCGAGCGCCTGAGAAAGCGTGCGGATAATCAAAGTTTTTGCCAGCCCCGGCACGCCTATCATCAGACAATGCCCCCGTGCAAAGAGCGAGACCAAGAGTTTGTTAATAATATCGTTCTGTCCTATTATTGCTTTGCCGATTTCCTTTTTAACTTTTTCAATAGAAGCATTCAAATGCTTTAACTGCTCAACGTCCTTTTGTTCACTCATAATTTTTAACTTTTTATTAAGATTGATTACTTGTTATATAACTTAAAACTTATTGCTTTTCCAAGACGTATCTTCGGAAACTAAATTTTAGTACTAAACAGATAGCAAGTTTAAAAAATAATAAGTTTAAGGAAGCGTTTTATAATTGTATATTTGTAAAAATATTATGACATAACTATTATGACATAACCAAGATGCAATAAACAATATGAATTCTTCTTAAGTATTTAAAATGAAAATATTAATCATTTCAGCGCTTATTATAACCCTTGCGGCATGTTCATCATCAGAAAAATCCGCTTCTGAAGCTAGGGGTAAAAAACATTCGGACACCTCCGTTCAAAAGGAAAAATCCGATTTTGATAATTCAACGGCTGAAACAAAAAATGATGCCGATGAAAAGCACGGCAAAGAGTTTTTTGAAAATGCCGTTAAAAAAGATCCTGAGGATTATATCGCAATTAACAACCGGGGAATGGAAAATTACAAAGAGAAAAAATATGATGACGCAATAAGGGATTTCAAGAAGTCAGTAAAAGTCAGACCTGATTATTCAATTGCTCATTTCAACATGGGAGCTGCTTATCATAAGAAAGGAATTCTCGATTCTGCAAAAATGTCTTATGATAGATCTCTGGAAATTAATGAAAACAATGAATTGAGTTACATAAACCGCAGCAAAATATTTGATAAAATGGGGAAAAGAGATTCTGCCATAGCTGACCTGAAACTGGCATTAGAACTTAATCCCAGGAATGCTCTTACTTATAACAACCTCGGATATATTCATTTTGAAAACGGTAATTATAATTTTGCAGAGCAGTACTACAACAAAGCTCTGATAATTGATCCTTCTTTAGCCGTTGCCTATGTAAACCGCGGGCTCCTGCGCCAGCTTCAGAATTTGAACGATGATGCCATAGGAGATTATGAAAAAGCGCTGAGCCTGCAGCCTGGAAATGTAAGCGTTATAAACAATCTCGGACTGCTTTACAAGGTAAAGGGAGATTACGAAAAAGCAGAAAAAATTTTTAAAGACGCAGTGGAGATTGATCCTTCAAATGCTCTGAGCTGGTTCAATCTTTCACGCCTTCAGGCTGTTACAGGCAGGAAAAAACCGGCTTTAGAATCGCTCATGCAGGCAATTAAGTATGACCCCGCTTATAAAAAAAGGGCGCCGCGCTTCCATGAATACGACTCCCTTCGTAATGATCCTGATTTTAAAAAGCTTATTGATTGAATCTCAGACTGTCTTCCAGGGCTGTTTTAGCATCTGTTTTCTCATCCCTGTATTTGACTATTACCGGCGTGTAAAGATGCAGTCCGTGATGTCGGGCAAAGTCTGTATTTGCGGGTCTGCTGCCTGCAATGACTACTGCATTTTCAGGCACTTCAAGGGGTTGAAATTCCGTCTTTGAAATTATTTTTTCATTAACGAGATCATAAATTCTAGTTGATGATGTTAATATAACTCCAGAGCCTAAAACTGCTCTTTTTCTTACAAGCACTCCCTCGTAAATGCCGCAGTTTCCGCCAATCATAACCCCGTCTTCAACTATTACAGGACGTGCTCCGGGAGGCTCGAGCACTCCGCCTATCTGTGAAGCAGCGCTCAGATGCACATTTTTTCCGACCTGTGCGCAAGTTCCTACCAAAGCATGGGAATCAATCATTGTTCCTGCTTCTACATAAGAACCGATGTTTATGTACATCGGCGGCATACAGATTACGCTCTCAGCCACATAAGCGCCTGCGCGGATTGAAGAACCTCCGGGTACAAGTCTTATCCCGCTTTCAACGCTTGTTTTTTTCAGAGGCAGAGTGTGCTTGTCGTAAAACTTAAGAGCGCCGCCGCCTGAAAAATCTGTTAACCTGCCGGCGCGGAACATGAGCAGAATACCCTTTTTTACCCACTCGTTAACCTTCCACCCGCCTCTGCCGTCCGGCTCGGCAGAGCGTACTTCTCCGCTGCCGAGAAGTTCCGTAAAATCCTTAAAGATATGTTCCGCAAGAGAAGCATTGCTTCCGCTGTCGAAAACATCAGTTATTTTTAATTTTATCTCTTCCACGCTCATAAATATCTCCGGTTTCTTTTTTTATCCTTCATACTGCTTCATAAATTCTTCAATCAACTCAAATGATTTTCTGAGAGTATCTTCATCCGGAAGAATCACTATTCTAAAGTGATTAGAACCGGGCTTTTGTCCAAATCCGGACCCGGGCACCACAACAACTCCCGTTGCTCGTATAAGCTCTGAAACAAAGTGCATATCGTCTTTTACGTCAATCGAGGGAAAAGCGTAAAAAGCGCCCTGAGGTTTTACCAGACTGATGCCGGGTATTTTTGAAAGCATTGTTTCCGCTATGTTCCTGCGTTTCTGAAGAGCGGCTGTGAGATTATCCAAGTGGGTCTGCTCCCCGTGCAAAGCTGCTGGTATTGCATGCTGTTCAGGATGATTGGCGCATACACGGGCGCGGAGAATTCTGTTTACGGCATCCAAGTATTCGCGCATCAGGTTTCGCGGTCCGCTTGCCACGCCCCAGCCTATTCTGAATCCCGGCACGACATAATTTTTCGACATACCGGAAAATGTAACGGCAGCAAGGTCCTCACTCAGGGAAGCTATGGCAGTATGTTTTTTGCCGTCAAAATACAGTTTATCATATATTTCATCAGAAATAACAAGCAGATTATGCTGTATGGCAAGCTCTGCAAGTTCCATAAGCGTTTCCCTGCTGCAAACCGAACCTGTCGGATTGTTCGGGTTAATAAGCACAAGCGCTTTAGTTTTGGAATTGATTTTTTTTCTAATATCGTCTATATCGGGCTGCCATCCGCTGCTTTCGTCAAGGTAGTACGGGTTCGGCTCCAGCTCCAGCTTGCTCTGTACGGCAGTATAAAGCGGATAGCCCGGAGTAGGCATCAAAAAATTTTCTCCCCTGTTCAAAAGAGCGGTAAGGCATATCTCTATCGCTTCGCTGGCTCCCGTAGTAACAAAAGTATCGAGGATATTGTGTATGCCCTTATTGTTTGCATCTTCATTGATAGCCTCAATAGCCGAAGGAATACCCGATGAAGGAGCATATCCGTTCATATTTTCCAGCATCGCCTTGTGTGTGGCTTCTATGATGTGTGCCGGAGTGGTATGGTCGTAAGCGTTCGGATCGCCGATATTAAGGTAATACATTTTTTTGCCGGCTTTTCTTGCCTGCTCTGCCATTACTATTATATCGCGGATTGCGTAACGTATGTTAATAGTTCTCTCTGCTGGTTTAAGCGGCATTCTTTCCATTTTTTTTCACCTGTTTATTTTTTTTACTTTCAGTTTCAGATGTCCAACATCTGGCAGATATCGGACATTATTTTTCTTCTACTGTTTCATCTGTTTATTTTTAGCCCCACCCCGGCCCTCCCCAAAGGGAGGGAATTCAATGATCTTGCTCCCTCCCCTTGGGGAGGGCCGGGGTGGGGTCTCTTTCGGTTTTTAATTTATTTTTTTTTAATATTTTTCTTCAATATATGGCAAATCTACTAAAAATAATCATCCCCTTTGGTGATTTCCCTTAATCATGGACGTTTCATCTGGTTATTTTGATCCCTCCCCGGCCCTCTCTTACAGGTAATGGAGGGAGCAGCCTCCTTATTTATAAGGGGGTTGAGGGATCTCTTCTAAAAACAATCATCCACTTGGGTGATTTCCCGAATTATGTCTATTTCACCTGTATTATAATTTTGAAATTCAATATTTTTCTTCTAAAAAGCTGTCTCAACAAGCAAAAATAATGAAAAAAAAGATATATAACAGAATTTTCACAGAAAATTTGTTTATTATTTACTGCATTACATTCTGTTTCTTTTCGTAAGATAATCCCGCAGGGCTTTGTCGAACGGAGTTTCCGTGCTTATAAGATGAAAACCGATATTATGCTCCCTGCATTCTCTCTGTATCTTGTTAATAAACTTTTTCATCTCGCCTGCATAAGCTTTTTTTATGTGGTATGGCTGAGTAACGAGTTCTTCGCCGCTTTCCATATCAAGAAAATTTGCTCCTCTGCCGAAATCAAAGTCAATTTCACGCGGGTCAAGTATCTGAAAAGCAATAACTTCGTGATTTCTGTGGCGAAAATGCTTAAGAGCGTTTAATACCGATTCGGGATCATCGAAAAAATCGCTCATCACAACAACAAGACCCCGCCTGCTGATGCGCTCTGCAAGCAGGTCAAGAGCTTGAGATGTACCTGTTTCATTTTGCGGCACGGCGCCGTCGAGTGATTTCAGTATTTCATGTATATATGACTGCTTTGAACGCGGCGGTAGATAACGATTAACTTTTGTATCGTACAAAGCCATGCCTACCGCATCGCGCTGTTTTATCAGCAGAAATGCAATGGAAGCGGCAAGATAAGAAGCATACTCAAGCTTGCTTATGCCTCCCTGAGAAGAAAATCCCATAGAGGCGCTGGTATCGAGCGCAATTACAGATCGCAGGTTAGTTTCTTCTTCAAACTGCTTTACATAGTGCCTGCCTGTCCTTCCGAATACTTTCCAGTCGAGATGCTTTATAGGATCGCCGGGCCTGTACTGGCGGTATTCGGCAAATTCCACGCTGAATCCGTGATATGGCGAGCGGTGCAGCCCTGTTATGAAGCCTTCCACTACGAGGCGGGCTTTCATTTCTATGTTTTCAAGCCGCGCTATTACATGCGGCTGTAGATATTTTCTGTAGTCTTTCAAATTTATCTGATTAAATATTTAATAATTCTTTTATTTTAGAATTCAAATCTATTGCAGTTTATCCAAGGCTTTTTTACCGATGTCAGAGCGGCAGCGGCTGTTTTGAAATGAAATCATACCGGTAAATTTATATGCATTGGCAATTGCCGCAGGCAGATTATCCTCAACTGCCGTAACGCCGAGCACTCTTCCACCTGATGCTACGAGTTTCCCGTCCTTTTCCGAAGTGCCTGCATGGAAGACCAAAGCTCCCAGCTTTTCTGCCTCTTCAATACCTTTAATCTCATATCCTTTCTCATAAGACTCCGGATAGCCCTTTGAAGCCATTACCACACAGCAGCTAGCGCCGTTTTGTATATTTTTGGCAGTTGAGCGGTCGAGTTTACCGATTGAAGCGCTGTACAGCAGAGCTGCAAAATCACCGTCGAAAACCGGCAGCACAGCCTGCGCCTCCGGGTCTCCAAAGCGGACATTAAATTCCACAACATAAGGTTCCCCGTCTTTTATCATAAGTCCTGCATAGAGGCATCCGATAAAAGCGGCGCCCTTTTTTGAAATACCGTCTATTGCGGGGCGGATTATTTTCTGCTCGGTTTTTATCCTAAGATCGTTGGTAATTACAGGAGCCGGTGAGTAGGCGCCCATTCCGCCGGTGTTTTTGCCTTGGTCGCCCTCAAGAGCTCTTTTGTGGTCTTGTGATGATGCAAGTGTAATGAAATTGTATCCGTCGCTTACGGCAAGTATTGATGCTTCCTCGCCTTCGAGGAAATCCTCTATGACGACGCTTTCCCCTGCTTCTTTGAAAAGCCCCTCAAACATCAAATCAAGGGTTTTGTGTGCTTCTTCTTTCTCTTGGGCTATTATTACGCCTTTGCCCGCCGCCAGGCCGTCTGCCTTTAAAACGAGGGGCATTTTATGCTCGTCAATGTATCCGTGAGCATCTTCGGCATCTTCTTTCGAGAAGGTACGGAAAGGAGCAGTAGGTATTCCGTGCCGTTTCATAAAATCCTTTGCAAAGCCTTTGGATGACTCCAGACGTGCCGCCGCTTTACCGGGGCCGAATACGTTAATACCGATATCGCGAAGCCTGTCTGCCAAGCCGTTTGCCAGCGGCTGTTCCGGACCCACTGCAACCAGATCAATGGAATTCTGTTTGCAAAAATCAATTATTTCAATGAAATTATTCGGGTCAATGTCCGCTTTTTCTGCTGTTTTAAATATTCCGGGATTACCCGGTGAGCAAAAAAGCTTCCCGCAGGAACGCGAGCGTGAAAGAGCAAAAGCCATGGCATGTTCTCTGCCGCCGCCGCCTATTAAAAGTATATTCATAAAAGCTCCTTATTTTGCCTGGATAACTATTTCCGTCCGCCTGTTAAGCTGTCTTCCGAATCGTGTCCGGTTGCTTGATATTGGCTTTCTTTCTCCGTATCCGATAGTTTGGATGCGGTCAGGATCAATTCCTTTTTTTACGAGATAGTTTTTAACGCTCTCAGCGCGCTGAAGCGAAAGACGGTCATTTAAAGCATAACTGCCGCGGGAGTCTGTGTGGCCTTCAACTAAAATTCTTACTTTAGGTTTGTTTTTCATAAACTCGTAAAGCACTTCGAGTTCCGGCACTGAATCGGGAAGCATCGAACTGTTCGTTTTATAGAGCAGATTTTCGATAATGAGCTTTCTGCCGAGTTCTACTATCGGTATTGTTTTTCTTACCAGTTCCTGTTTTTTCTCATTCACCAGAGCAATATTTATTGAATCAGGAATTGCTTCAAGTTCTGTTTTGTACTTTAGGGCGAAAAGATTAGTAAGCTGGTTGGAAAAATTGTCCAGTATTGTTGAAAAAGAATAATCAATGTCATAAACTTTGCCGCGTGTTTTTTCAGCAATTATCTGATACTTACTGAGCCGCGGTGGTGCGGCGCAGAAAACGCGTACTTCATTTTTTATCATTAATTCTATAACAGAAGCAGTAGTCTGGTCAGACCATCCTTCGCCGCCTATTTCACCTTTCTGGTGATAAGGCGCATCAGTAATTAAAACAAGCACTTTATTTGCAGACTGCCTAAACTCAATTTTTTCAATCACAGCCTGCATAGCTTCCAGAGCATTTTCTTTCTCATCCTTGCCGCCTTTTGCCTTAACGTCTCGAAGCCAGTCCAAAAAAGAAAGAACGCTGCTGGAAGGCTGGTGTATCTCTTCTACCGCATCAGAAAATAAAACCAGACCAATGCGATAATCAATGCCTCTGCGAACCAGTGAAGATGCAAATCCGGATATATTAGCCATAACGGCGTTGATGTATTTCTGCATCGAGCCTGTTTTATCAATTACAAAGATGAAATCTACGGGTACCCGCTCTTTGACTGAAATTTTCTTAACTGAAATAACTTCCTTCTCAACGCCGTTTTCCAGCACCTTGAGTTTGTCAGCATCGAGGGAGTCGAGAGGTTCGCCGAGATTGTTAAAAGCCTCGATAATTACATTTATTACCGGAAAAGTGGTTATATCAACATTACGTATGGTTATCTCAATTTCCTTTTTGTCTGCTTTTATTTTAGCTGTCTGCAGAAGCTGTTTTTTCTTCAGGAGCGAATCAAGCTCTTCAAAATTAGTCTGGCAGTAAGCTCCCGTTGTTAATCCCGCAAAACTTAATGACAGGATAATTAGAAAGAATGTTATATTAATCAATTTCCTCATCATATTTTCTTCTTAATAAATAATACTATGTATCTTTACTTGTTTTTCATCTGTTTATTTTTAGCCCCACCCTAACCCTCCCCAAAGGGAGGGAATTCA
>CAZOBD010000074.1:0-18555 GCA_964577665.1 uncultured Hyphomicrobiales bacterium | reverse complement strand
AAGAATGTAGTTCCCTCCCTTTGGGGAGGGTTAGGGTGGGGCTTAAAATAAACAGAGGAAACTAAAATTTTTTATATCAGTTGAGTATTGTTAAATTTAAGATATTATTGCTAAATAAAATTGAAATGTTTGTTTAAATTTTCGGATTTTTATGGAAATGATTAAGAATATTACTAACGTAAGAGGCATCAAATGCTGGGGAGCGCATACAGGTGTTAAATCCATGCGCCGCGACCTGGCTATTATATTTTCAGAAGTACCTGCCAGTGCAGCAGCCGTTTTCACTCAAAACAAAGTAACAGCCGAACCGATTAAAGTTTCTAAAAAGCACATTGCCGACGGTAAAGCGCAGGCAATTGTCATTAATGCCGGTAATGCAAATGCAGCAACAGGTAAGCAGGGGCTGGAAGGCGCCGAGGCGATGGCGGAAACGCTTGCGGAAGAACTCGGCATAGACAAGGAACTTGTTCTTGTTTCTTCAACAGGACTTATCGGCAAGCCTTTTCCCACCGAAGAAATCGTAAACGGCATCCGCGAAAATGTAAAGAAGCTTTCCACTCGATCCAATGCCGGTTCCTTTGCGGCAAACGCTATTTTGACGACGGATACCTTTCCGAAAGAAGGCTTTGTAGAATTTGAAGCGGACGGACATGAAATAAATATGGGGGGCATTGCAAAAGGTTCGGGGATGATACATCCCAACATGGCGACTATGCTCGCTTTCATAGTTACCGATATAGCCATCGAACCCGGACTCCTGAAAAAAACCGTTAAAGAAACCGTCGATAAAACTTTTAACATGATAACCGTTGACGGAGACACTTCTACGAACGACATGGTGGCGGTTCTTGCAAACGGGATGGCTCAGAACGAAATGATAAAAACGAAGAAGGATAAGGGATATGCCGCTTTTAAGAAAAATCTGGAAGAGATGATGAGTCATCTTTCAATTCTGATTGTTTCCGACGGTGAGGGCGCTTCCAAATTCATCCAGTATGAGGTGGTAAACGCTCCGAGCGGCGACATCGCCCGCGCCCTTATAAGGAAAATATCAGATTCCACTTTGGTAAAAACCGCAATGTACGGACGCGATCCAAACTGGGGCAGAGTAATCAGCGCCGCAGGGAACGCAGGTGTTCCTTTCAATTACGAAGAGTGCGACCTTTATATGGGTTCCGAAATTGATATGGTAAAAGTGCTTGAAAAAGGGAAGCCGCAGGATTACGACGAAAACTACATGATAAAGCTGCTACGCGAGTCGCACCTAAGCATTAAGCTTGACCTTAACAACGGCAGATCAAAAGCAGTCGGCTGGGGCACGGACCTTACAACCGACTACGTAGTTTTCAATTCTGTTTACAGAACCTGAGCAGTAATTCTATTATTCGTCGAGAAGTCTTTTTTCGCCTTCAAGCTCCCGGTATGGCTGTACGTCGTGAACCATTTCGACGCAGCCTTCGTAGGTTCCTTCGTCGTTTCTGACGGCATAGTAAGAAATATGCAGGAACATGCCGTCCATCTGTATCCAGAAAACAGCTTTTTCTCTTTTACCGGCTTTCATTTCATCAATGATTTTATTTACAAGATGGACGCTCTTCTGAGGATGGCACTGCTGGACGGTTCTGCCTATAACCGAAAGCGTGCGCGCAAAAATTTTCTTTTCGTATAGCTTGTTGAAATAGCGGACTCTGTCGTCGGCATCCACGAATGAAATCTCTATCGGGAGTGCGTCGAGCACATGTTCCATCACCGCCGGAGAAACGGTTTTCAGCAGGTTGATTTTTTCTCCGGTCTGCTCTTCCAGCATATCGACCATTATTTTATAGCGCTCGAAAGAACCTATTCCGACAGATTCCTCTTCGATTTTATCGAATTCCTTCATCAGATAATCATTATCTTCCGGTTTGAGTATTTTTTTGCCCATCGGGAAGAGGATGTCGTTTTCCTTCCAGATGTGATTTTTCCTTAGCTCGCTGTATTGGTGTACAGTATCTGAGAAATCACCGGAAAGACTTCCTTTGTCTTCAAATTCTTCAATCTTATTCTTTATATCGCCGATGAAAGCTCTTTCCTGCTCGTGCTCCTGTATCATAACGGAAACGGGACCTTTAGGAGGTAGTCCTCTTTCAAGCAGAAGAGGAAAATATGCTTTTTCCTCGCGCATGTTGTGGCATTGCTCGCCGAAATCATGCAGTATTTCAATAAGTGATTTCACGGAGCGCACATTCATCTTAGTGCCTTTGTCGGCTTCACGCTCTATTATAATTAGCGCTTTTTCAATTAAACCATGGTCGTCCATTAAACGGTCAAGATAGTCAGCCATAAAACAAACCCCTTTATTATTATTAATTTAGTAATTGCATACCCGCCTTTTGCAATATAGGAATAATCTATCACTAAACAATTAATATCTTGTAATATTATGAATTAATCTAACGGGCATCTTTTGCTTTCAAATACATTGCTTATCCAATCGTATATCTGCGAATATCTCAATAATAAAATTTTTGTTTTTTCTTTTAAATCCGTTTACTTTTTATTATATTTTACATTTTAATAACCGGAGATTTCTATATGCCTGAGAAGAATAACGAAAAGAAAAGCGATAAACCTGCTGCTACCAATTTCATTAAGCAGATAATCGAAGAAGACCTGAAAACGGGAAAGCACGAAAGCATACATACCCGTTTCCCGCCCGAACCTAACGGCTACCTCCACATTGGTCATGCTAAATCAATCTGTCTTAACTTTGGTCTGGCGGAAGAATTCGGCGGTTTGACCAATTTACGCTTTGACGATACCAATCCCGCAAAAGAAGAAGTCGAATATGTCGATTCCATTAAGGAAGATGTTCGCTGGCTCGGCTTTTCCTGGGATGACAGAGAGTTTTATGCCTCCGATTATTTCGAAAAACTATATGATTTTGCCGTAAAACTCATTGAAAAAGGCAAAGCCTTCGTTTGCGAACTGCCGCCGGAGAAAATCCGCGAGTTTAGAGGCACTTTAAAAGAGCCGGGAAAAGAAAGCCCTTACAGAAACAGAGCCGTCGAAGAGAATTTAGACCTTTTCCGGCGCATGAAAGAAGGTGAATTCCCCGACGGAAGCAAAACATTACGCGCAAAAATAGATATGGCACACGGAAACCTAAATATGCGCGACCCGGTAATCTATAGAATACTACACACCGAGCATCACAGAACAGGAAACAAATGGTGCATTTACCCGATGTATGACTGGGCACACGGACAGTCCGATTCCATAGAAGGAATAACACATTCCCTATGCACGTTGGAGTTTGAAGACCACAGACCTTTATATAACTGGTTCATAGAACAGCTTGAAATATTCCCATCCAGGCAGATTGAATTCGCAAGATTAAATCTCACATACACGGTCATGAGTAAAAGAAAGCTGTTAATGCTTGTTAAAGAGGGATTTGTCGCCGGATGGGACGATCCGAGGATGCCCACAATCTCAGGACTGCGAAGAAGAGGATACACCCCTGCTTCCATACGCGATTTTGCCGAAAGAATAGGCGTAGCCAAAAAAGAAAGCATGGTAGATTTCGCTCTCCTGGAGTTTTGCATACGTGAAGACCTCAATAAAAATGCTGCCCGCGTCCTGGCTGTTCTTGACCCGCTGAAAGTTGTCATTACCAATTACCCGGAAAATTATGAAGAAGAGCTGGAAGCCGTTAACAATCCAGAAGATGAAGCTGCCGGCACGAGAAAGCTGCCTTTCTCAAGAGAAATTTACATTGAAAGGAAGGATTTCATGGAAGACCCGCCGAGAAAATTCTTTCGTTTGGCGCCGGGAAGAGAAGTGCGCCTGAGATATGCCTATTTCGTAACCTGCACGGATGTCGTAAAAGACGAAAACGGCGCCGTTACGGAGATACATTGCACTTACGACCCCGAAACCAGAGGCGGCAGCGCCCCGGACGGCAGAAAAGTAAAAGGAACCATTCATTGGGTTTCCTCGAAACATGCCGCCGACGCCGAAGTGCGCCTTTACGAAAACCTATTTTTAAAAGAAGACCCCTTCGATACCCCTGAAGGAGGCGAATTTACAGATAACATAAACCCGGATTCCCTTAAAATAATCAAAGCTAAGGTAGAACCGTCCTTAAAAAATGCCGAAGCAGGCGTAAAATACCAGTTTGAAAGAACGGGATACTTTTGTGTAGATAAGGACAGCGCACCCGGAAAACCGGTCTTTAACAGAACGGTTACATTACGCGATACCTGGGCTAAAGTTAAAGCTAAAAAATAAATAAATAAAATATTTGTTTTTTTGTTTAAAATTGTTTATCTTATAAATGTAATAGATTTACATTCATAGGATGACAATGGAAGCAAATCTGACATTAATTTTGGAAAAGCTGTGCATAGAATAGCTGTATATATGCACGGCTTTTTTTATTTTAGCGCCGTTATTTTTTTCTTTTTTAAAGAAGAACAAATATCCATTGGATTTTTATGAAAAATATTGTTGTATTTATATAATTATATTACAGTTCAATGAATTATAAAAACAGTATTACGTATAATAATAAGTGAAGCACGCTCAAGAAAGGGTGAAGCACGCTCAAGAAAGGGTGAAGCATGCTCAAGAAAGGGTGAAGTAAGTTTAGGAAAGGGTGAAGCATTTATAAGAAAAGCTGAAGCATAAATAAGAAAGGCTGAATTATATGTAGGAAAATAGTTTTCTGATAATAATTCTTTTATTCTTATAAGTAATTCTGTAATTCATATAAGTAGTTCTTTTATTCATATAATTAGTTCTTTTATTTATATAAGTGATTCTTTTATTCATATAAGTAGTTCTATTATTACTGATCATAGTTCTATAAATATTATATTTATTTCGTATATTTTTAATAATAATTGGGAGTTTATTATGCCTATTAAACCGCTTTACAGAGATTACAATTTTACGGATGCGGAGCTATCGCAGTATGCCAGCAATTTGGTATCTATTATGACGCGTGATTCTATGGAATTTGCGGCGCGGGGTGTTGACGGTGCAGATATTACTGCACTTGAAGCTAAGCAGGGAGACTTTGAAGATTTTCCTACGGATGATGAATATAAATATGCAGTCTCTATTGCAGTTGAGGATAAAAATAATATACGTGAACAAATGCTTGTCAGCGCACGGAATGTTTCCGACAGAGCCATGCTTAAATGGGGCATAGATTCTGCACGCTATAAAAGGTTTGGAGTTATCGGTATTTCTAAAATGGGTGATAAGAATATGCTTTATGCTGCAAGAAGAGTTTACCGGACAGGCACAGAATATCTTACGGATTTAGCAGATGAAGGTCTTACACAGATTATGCTTGATGACCTTGAAGCTCTTGCAGATTCATTTGAAGATAAAATGAATGCCCTTAATGATTCTGTAATTGAACGGGATACTAAAACGGAAGAACGTATTAAGCTTGGCAATGAGTTATATGATTTAGTGGCTAAGTACTGCGAGATTGGCAAGGTGATATGGAAGGATGTAAGTGAGGCTAAATATAATGACTATGTATTATATCCCGCCGAGCATCAGGGATTGTCGAAACCGCAGAATCTTGCAGCAGAATATGTCGGGGGAAGTCCTCCTGTGATTCATCTTTCGTGGGATGCGGTTATAGATGCAGCGTCTTATGATGTATATGTTTCTATCAGGGAAATAGGAGCGCCGAGCGGGAATTATAATCTTCTAGATAACTTTACGGATATTTTTGCCGACGTACCGCCGGTTAATAACAAGCGCAATTATTATAAGATAAAGGCAAAGAATGCCGAGGATACGTCTGATTATTCCGATGAAGTATTTGTGGATGTAACGGATAGCTGAGAATTATCTTATTTTGCAGGTATTTCAATTATTAATGCAGGTAATTCATTTAGAATTATTCTTATATTTATTTCAAAATTATAAAATATATATTTGAATATTCATTAAAATTGCTTAAATATGAATGAATCAGAATATAATAAAAGTAAATTTACATTATAAACAGATATGGATGCAGGAAAAATAGAATTGCAAACCTTATGAGAAAGGAATTCTTATATATAATCGCGGGCGCCCGCAGCCTTTTCAGGAATATCTTGGACATAAAAGAAGGCACGGACATAGAATCCTCAATCGCCGGCATCAAACGGGACATTGCCTTCAAGGGACATACGGCATGGATACTTATGTTCTCGATATTAATCGCTTCCATCGGGCTGAACGTCAATTCAACTGCGGTCATCATCGGCGCAATGCTGATTTCTCCCTTAATGGGTCCGATCCTAGGCATTGGTTTATCTGTCGGCATCAATGATTTCCCGACGCTCATCCGCTCTTTAAAGAACTTCGGCATTGCAGTCTTTCTCGGACTCTTTACCTCCACGATGTACTTCTTAATTACTCCGTTAAAGATTGAACAAACCGAGCTGCTCGCCCGCACAAGCCCGACCCTTTTAGATGTAATGATAGCGCTCTTCGGCGGTTTCGCGGGCATCATCGCGGGTTCAAGGAAGGAAAAGAGCAATGTCGTGCCGGGCGTCGCCATAGCCACGGCGCTCATGCCTCCACTCTGCACCGCCGGCTACGGATTAGCGACATTCAAGTTTCAATATTTCTTCGGCGCCTTTTATCTCTTTTTCATCAACTCTGTTTTCATAAGCCTCGCCACATTTTTAGTGGTAAAATACCTTAAATTTCCGGCAGTCAGTCATGATGACCGGATGGGACTCAAGAAATACCGGTTGTGGGCCGGCATTTTTCTTATAATCACCATTATTCCCAGCACCGTCATCTTTTATTATGTAATTCAAGAAGCCCGTTTTAAGATTGCCGCCGAGAAATTCATAAGCGAGAAGGCTAAATTTAAGGGGAGCGAGCTTATAAGCAGCCGGCTCACCTATCAAGACACGCTTTCCAAGATTGATCTTTATTACATCGGCAAGGAAATAAGCAGGGAAAGCTATCAATATCTGAACAGCATGCTTGAAAATTATAATCTAATGGGCGGAGGCTTGATTCCCATTACGGAAAAGACCGTAGTGAACATCCGGCAGGAGGAAAGAAACAACTTTGACTTCGAGAAGAAGTTTGAAGAAATAAACCAAGACCTCCGGCTAAAGATACTCACCGACATTTATGAGAAAAACGAAGCGGCAATGAGAAATAAGGACGAGAAAATAAAGCTCCTCGAAGGGGAACTCTTCCGCCTCAAGTATATGGATACGATTCCTTTCATGCAGATAAGGAAAGAGATGCAGTTTCATTTCAAAGACATCGAGAAATTTGGCTATGCAAAGTCCGTTGAAATGTCTGCCGTCAAGGATAGTATCGTTTATGACACGATACCGGTTCTCATGCTCAAGTTCAGAGAGAATTTATACAGCTCAAAGCGCAAAAAACTGCTTAAAAACTCACAGGAATGGATACGCCTCCGCATGAACGACGACAAAATAAGAGTGATTGAGTATGAATAAAGCTTAGTCATCGTCCTCTCCTCCGGTATAGGCATAAACATACACGGGAAAATGGTCGGAAATGTCAAGAGCATCTTCACGGGTCAGGCCAAGCTCCCGGGTATAATTGTAAACACCTCCCGCAATGAACTCCTTAAAGTTATTTTGAATAAAAACAATATTGTCATAAGTTTTATTCATCCTTACGTTGGTAGGTGTTTTCTCCGGCACAGCCCATGATATGTCCGGTATAAGGTTAATTTCACCGAACTCAGGCTCAGAAGCATTGAGGTCTCCCAGCAGTATGGCATCTTTTTCTAAAACGAGCATTTTTATCAAAACATCATCGAGGGCATTAACTTCATCTTTAACTTCATCGGGATCAGTATGAATATTTATAAGACAGAAGTCAAATTCTCCGGCTCTGGCAAAGCAGACAAAGGGTTCGCGGTGGAGATTATCATCAGGATCCTCTATCTGAAGCGTACTATCAATAATAATTTTATCGGTTTTGTAAACAAAGGCATACTGCTCCTTGCTGGATGTTCTGCCCAGGCGCTCTGATATAACAAAATCCCAGCCTTCACCGAGTTTTTCAACAAGTCTCGGCATAATGTCCTGCTTTTTGCTGCGTATTTCCTGTATGGCAACGATGTCAAAATTGCGAATAATGCCGGTAATTCTTTCCATTACGGCAGGCTTTCTCATTTTTGACTGGCCGAATACCTGGATATTGAAAGAAGCTATCGCAAGAGTATCTTCCGAAAAGCATTTTACGGGTGTATGTTTTCTTTCTTCAGAACTGCATGATACAAGTATAATGAAAATAAATAACGCAAATAAATATCTCATAAAATATCCCCCCTTTTAAAAACCTAAAAATCTCAGATATTGAGTTAAAAGCCAGAAGGCATTCCGGAATTCATAAAGTTCTGAAAATTAAATGCAGCTGCTATAATAAAAAATATTATTGCTAAAACGAAACTGATAATTGTTACAATTCCGTAGAATTTCCAGAATTTCTTTTGAAAATCAAATGCCTTTTCGAGTATTGTGCTGTCTCGGTTAAATGAAAAATCTTTCAGATGATTAGAATATTTAATCAGATAATACAGTGGAAAGAACATTATTACGGCGAGTATCAGGTACATCGGCGCAATGAAAGCGCCAATCATAGGGGCAGATACCAGCATAACGATGGACATAATAACCATAATGCCAAGCCCGATGAAACCGAGTATGGCGATAAATTTTATCCAAGGTGATGCCTGTCTTAAATAGTCGAATGCAGCAGGCGTTACAACCGGCGCGTTTTCCATAGGCTGACCGAAATCCTGAGTAGTTTCTTCCATAGTTTTCCTCCCGAAAAAGAAATACAACAAAATGTTTGAAGGTATAAGATAAGAAAATTTCTTTTTAGAAAAAAACATAAGGAAAATAACTCCGAAGGGTAATGCTTTCTACTGCACGAATCTTTCGGCAGCAGACATTTCAGGATTAGGACCGTATTCATTACTATCGGGTGTACCTTCCTGAATATAGAAATAGAGTAAAATGAGAAATCCGATTACGGGAATAAATCCGAGGAGAAGCAGCCATCCGCTTTTACCGGTGTCATGAAGGCGGCGGACACTCAAAGCCAGTCCCGGCACCAGAACAAAAAGGCTGTATAATGTTCCCAGCACACCGAACATGCCGAAAGGACCCACCTTGCCTATAATACTGTCAATTATACTAAGGATAATAGCTATAATGAAGTTGATTAAAACAAAGAGCCAGAATTCTTTCCTGCCCGACCTGCCGTAAAAAACATTGTACCTTTTAAGTACAGGCAGATACCATTTTTTAAGAATTTCCTGCATAAAGACCTCCCATGAAATTATTTAATGGAATATTGCTCAATAACAATATAATAAAAAAATTAAATTTATTTTGAGATTTTTCTAAAAAAAATACTGTTAATAATGATTCAGAACTCAATAAGATAAAAAAAACATGATTCGGGAAAATCACACGGGAATGATTATTTTGGGAATAAAAAATGAAATCGAAAGATGATATCCCCCAAACCCGTATAAATAAAGGGGCTGCTCCTTCCCTCCCTTACTTGCAAGAGAGGGTTGGGCAAGGATCGAAACAGAAGAAAAAAGATGTCCAACATCTGCCAGATGTTGGACATCTGAAGCGGTAAGTAAAAATTAAACAGATAAAAAATACGGTAAGCAAGTTTTTTATTTTTTATTAAATTGATTTAAGAGAGGCAAAAATATGAACCGCAGGTTAAGATTTGTTTAAAAATTATGCAGTAATTACAAGTTTTGTAATTTTGCCTCAATAAGAATTGTTATATTATAAAGTTTGATATTGGAAATAATGAGAAAGTATTTAATTTTAAATGATATGAGGAGACTTTATGGCTGAAGAAAAACGATTTGTTCCTTACGTACCCGCCGACAGCACAATGCCGGAATTTACATTGAAAGCACTGATAATAGGATTGGTGCTTGCTGTCGTTTTAGGCGCTGCAAATGCTTATCTCGGATTGAAAGCAGGCATGACGATAGCAGCCACCTATCCTGCAGCAGTAATAGGCATGGCTCTTTTAAAAGTGCTTAAAGGCTCAATTTTAGAGGAAAATTTTACAAGGACGGTAGGCTCAATTGGAGAATCCATAGCCGCAGGAGCGGTATTCACACTGCCTGCATTTTTTATAGGAGGTATCTGGCCCGAATTTTACACACCCGGTAATTATCTGATTTCAGGACTTATAATGGTAACTGGCGGCGTGCTGGGAATAATGTTCGTAGCGCTTCTCAGACGCGTGATGGTAGAAGATAAAGACCTTCCTTTTCCCGAATCTGTCGCTGCGGCTGAAATCCACAAAACGGGACGCTCCGCAGGCGGCAATTCAAAATTTTTATTTTACGCCATGGGCTTCGGCGGTCTTATTAAGACTTTAGGTGAATTGAAATTCTTTGCTTTTACGTGGGAACAATTCGTCGGCTTCGGCAAAAATGTTATCGGATTGACAGGCACAAACACATCTGCAGCCACTCAGGGTGGAATGCTTTTGAGCTCGCCCGGTCTGAAACCCGCTTATATCGGCGTCGGTTTTATTATAGGGCCTAAGTTAGCCTCGCTCAACTTCAGCGGCGGTATTATTGCATGGGGGCTTCTTACCCCTATAATTTTATACTTTATAGCGCCCTATCTTGATTTGGAAACGGCAATTCAGGCTTTGGTAGCAAGCGGCGGAGCCGAAAGCTATGAAGAAGCATCAGAGTTTATTTGGACTCAGGCGGCATATGACGTCTGGAAGTTTATCGTACGTCCGATAGCTATCGGCGGCATGCTGGTAGGAACTGCATATACACTATGGAATATGCGCAAAAGCCTTATCGCAGGCATAGCGCGTTCGGTCAGCGACGTGAAGAAAGCTGCATCGGGTGAATCGACAACATCCAGAACAGATAAGGACATAAGTTTTACATGGATTATGCTTGGCATATTCGGGGCTGCCGTGGCAACATTCTTAATAGCATTCTTTATTTTCAACACGGCAATACATGTGGCTCTTGTAGCAGCTTTTGTTATGATTATCGCCGGATTCTTTTTCGGCGCTGTTTCAGGCTATCTCGTAGGTATCATCGGATCGTCGAATAATCCCATCTCAGGTTTGACTATATCAACAGTTGTTGTTACTGCGCTTTTGATGCTTATTTTAGGGGCTACAGGTGAGGACGGCATAGCGGCGACACTCGGCGTAGCTGCCATCGTCTGCGTTTCGGCTGCTGTAGCCGGCGAGATGCTTCAGGATTTGAAAGCAGGACATATACTCGGCGGTACTCCCTGGAAAATGCAGATAGGCGATATTTTCGGCGTGGTGCTTGCCTCTGCCGTTATGTTCATTCCGCTTTTCATTCTGCATGAAGGCGACATCATGTCAGGCGGTACCGGTTTCGGCGGTAAAGAACTCCCGGCGCCTCAGGCATCTCTTATGGCTCTCCTCTCCGAGGGTATTATCGGCGGCGAAATGGCATGGCCTCTTATAATAGTAGGTATGCTGATGGGCGTTGGATTCATTCTTATGCAGGTGAAAAGTCCGATGCTTGTTTCTATCGGTATGTATCTTCCGCTTGAAACTACTTTCGCCATCTTTATCGGCGGCGTCATAAAAGGTATTCTTCAGAGCTTCCAGAACAAAGCAAACCACAACGAAGCCCAAAGAGCCCGCACTGAAAATATCGGTGTGCTTCTGGCATCCGGCTTGATTGCCGGTGAAGCTCTTATGGGGCTGCTCTTTGCAGGACTTGCTTTCGGCGAAGTAAAACTCTGGAATTTTGCACATCCTTCGTTTATCACCAGCTTGTTTATTTTCGTAATTATTGGTTGGATATTGGTGAAAATTCCTCTGTCAAAGGCAGGCAGCAAAGATGAACCTGCGCCTCCTTCGGCAATGTAAGATATTTTGATTGAGTAATTTAACGATTAAAGATGTCCGTCATCTCTGAGATGCCGGACATCTGATTCTCTCAGCATATATTGTAATGAATGACGGGTTAAACGCAGTTTTGTACAAATATCACTACAAAGGTCTTTGAAATAAAGGCTCTTGCAATTAATTGATATATAGATACTTATAAATACAGTTGAATGAGGCTTGTAGTAAAAACCACCGCAAAACCATGACTGAAAATTCTACAAAAAAATCATACTAACTGTTATTTCACAGTACATAATAAAAGACTATATTGTATCATAGCTATTTAGCCTGTTTTAAAATTGAAATACATTCCTGAAAAACAGCAGTTGGCTGAAACATCAGGAGCAGATTATTGACTAAAGGCTGCATTTACTTTGAAATATATTAATTAACAATTATAAAGGGTAGAAAAAATGTCAAAAGGCGGCGGCGCAGGAAAAGTATATTTTGTTCTCTATCTTGCAGTTGTTCTCGAGCTTTTGATTATCATCGTCGAACGCGACGAAGCCGAAGAACTCCTAAGAAAGAAACAAAAAGAAACGATGAGGATTGTGGAAAGCATCCTCTCGCAGTTACAATCGGGCGCGGGTACGGAAGGTATAAACACCCGTCCGCAGGACGAAATTACCATCCCGCCCGCGGGAATCGACCTGAAGGAAGTTATGGGCTCGGATATCAGGTCTTTCAGGAAATATATCGTTGAAGTTGGCGTTACCGATGTCAGTTCGGCTTTGAACCGCGAGGAAGGAGAAAGCCAGATTGAATACAACAGACGGCTTAAAAAACTGGTTAAGCTGGCAAATGTTGAGGAGATCGAATATCAAATATTTTATAACGACAGCGATGACCCTAATAATGCCCCTTTGTTTTTATCTGACGATACTATCAGAAAAAATAAAATGGATTTTACACAATTTGAGCCGGGCTTCGAATTTACGGCAGCAGACGGCACCCCTTGGCAATTTTTGGGTTTGAGAAAACTGGTACTGGATGATCAAGAAACCTACAACCGGCTTCCCGCCAACAAGGAAAATCTTACTCCTGAAATGCTGGTGCCTGTATATCCTCTTGATAAGAAGCTTATTATAGGTCCCGAACTCGCTCCCGACGATATTGATCCCGACAGTGTTTTCTTTTATTCCGAAGACCTTACCGGTGAAGAGGGCGAAAGAATTTCTTCTGCATCCAGTCTGAAAAAGCGTTCTTTCGTAGTTTTCTTCGAGCCGCCGTCGAAAGCCGGATGGTACAAGCTCAGGTTTGCTTCGCAGACTAACAGGATATTAGGCGTAAGGGCAGACGAAAATTATAACGAACTTCCCGAGGAAACTACCGTTAATATCGGCACGGTGCAGCTTACGGTAAAAGACCTAAGAAAAGTGCTGAAGGAACTTGTCACTAAGCTTGACAAATACGAACTGCCTTCCATCTCCGTTTTAGTGGAAGAGCAGAATATTGACAGATTTAAGATGGGTCTTGATAGGGCTAAAACTCTTGCAGGCAAGGATGAAAATCCTGTGGAAATGAAGGGGAAAATTGACCTTTACGGCTATATAGCTAAGCTGCTCGCTCCCGGTCAGTCGGTTAACTTCGACCAGAACCGCGGTTCTATTGAGTTTAATGTACGTGTGGTTACGCCCGAGCCGAAACTTGCAAAACCGGTTATTTCTTCATTGAATTATATAGCTTGTTTTGACCAGCTTAAACCTGTATTCCAGTTTTCGATTTCACCTTATCAGGGAGAAGGTTCAAATGTGGTAACGGGCAGGGTGCTTGACTGGAA
The DNA here is from genome assembly GCA_964577665.1 of uncultured Hyphomicrobiales bacterium. Classification (GTDB taxonomy): domain Bacteria; phylum Bacteroidota; class Ignavibacteria; order Kapaibacteriales; family UBA2268; genus CAYVTD01. The sequence continues at coordinate 4,829 of CAZOBD010000074.1, read as the reverse complement.
TAATGAAGTTGTCGCAGAAGTTGACTGCCGTCCTCTGGACCAGATTGCTGATGCTAATGTAAGCGCTCCGACAAGGGGCGAAGAAAGAAAATACAGAGGATATGTCGGAAAGGTTTTACCTGCGGCTTCAGGCAACACGAAATATAAATTAGAAATCACTCACAGGCTCGGTTCACAGACTTTTGTCGATACAACAGAAATGGAGATTTTCCCCACCAAGCTTGCTAATGAAGACCGTGTGAAAGCATTCCTCGAGTCATTTGCCGTTTACGGAAACAGGATTCAGATAAACGCAGAGCCTTCATCCGGCAATAAAATTCTTTCTCAGGAGTTTCGCACTTATATTTATTCGGATAAGACAAGCCAGCCTACACCCATTGACGGTATCGTAGCAACGGGTGACAACGCTCTTTACTGCGAGGCACAGGCTGAAGAAGTTTTCCTGAGGATTTCGTGGGTTCAGCCATATTCAGGGCTTGAGGTTGATCTTCTGCCTACGCAGAGTGTTAAGATCAAGCAAGAGCCGCCTAGTGTTTCAACTATCACTATGGGTACCAACGTTTCCGGACCTGAAACTAAAATAAATGTAAGAGCTACAAATATCAGAGTCAGCGGCGGTCAGACAGGCGATCCGGACAATCCGACTGCTGACTTACAGGTAAGTCTCGCAGGACAGGTTGACGGCAAGAATATCCGCAATTACGATGTTTCGGACATAAGCAAGCCGGAAATAACCAAAGAAGGCGAAACATACACAATTAACTTTACCATAAACGGAAAATTGCAGGGCAGGGAAGACAAGGTAACGGGGTCGGTATCCGTGCCGCTTCAGGCTGTTTCCATCAATCCTATAAACGGCAAAACATCTGCTCCCAAACCTATTTCGGTTAATATTACATTGGATTACGAACCGGAAAGACTCGGCGGCAGAAGCCCGGCAGGCGGAAGAAGACCCGGAGGCGGCGGAAGACCTGCACAGCCCCAGCCCCAGCAGCAGAGGCCGCAGGAAAGAAGAAGATAAATTTAGTATAATAGATTATTTTGTTTAATTTTGTAAATTATTTTGAAAGCATTTTAAGGAAGATAAAAAATGAAAGTAACAAATCTAAAGGCTTTAATAATAGTTTTGATAATAGCTTTAGCCGCGCCCGCAAGTATGCTTTCTGACGACACCGAGCTTGTTCAGATTTTCAGGCATTTCAAGAATTACCGATTCGGCACTGTTTCTCTATATGAGGTAACAGTCTTAGGCGAATTAAAAAGAGCAATCGAGTCTAAGCAGCCCAAGCAGGTTGCCGCGGCAGAAGGCGAAGAGGTAATAAAAGAAGTTGATGCCGACATAAACCAGCTTGTTGACAGGAGCGTACTCGAAGGTAATAGCATCACTCAAATCAAGCAGGACATTTTGAACAGAGGCTATTCCCTTCCACCCGGAGATGTTTTGCAGAAGGTATATGATTATTATGTTCAGAAATACGTAGGAGGCGGACAGCAGCAGCGCATTGAAAGAGCTTATCTTATCACCCCCCGACCTGTTGAAGCGGGGGAAATACCTAACGATATTTATGCTCTTATAGTATCTTACGAAACTTCCGCACTTGTCAGCAAGAATCTGCGCTCCGTAGGCAAAGACGAGATCTTCTCAAAAGAAAGACTCGATACATTTACACTCGACCAGAGCTACGGCGCGAAGAATCTTTACGAATTGATGATGAACGCCATCGTGCAGGGCGCCGTTGAAAACCGAACTCTTGAAATGCAGGGCATCGGCGAGTTCATTTTTGCAAATAAGACACACGGATTTTCCGAAGCAGTGGAATATGACCCTCATGACGTTCAGTCTTATGATATTCAAAGATATGTCAGGATCTCGGAAGGACAGCCCGAAGATTTCTATCTGAAGGAAAATCAGCTTATAGTCAGTCCAGACTTTATCAGCTGGAAAAAATACTCCGTCCCTAAATACTATAATGAAGCAGGTGAATTGGTTATTGACTCATTTGCCATTGTTAACAATGACCTTCCTGATTTTGGAATTGAATTGAAATACGGTATAGACAACATTAACTTTCCTTCGTTCTGGAGTGAAAGAATCACGGCTTATGCTCTCTGGAAAAATGTAAAGTTAGGCGTAATACTCCCAACTTCGGGTTATGCGGGTTTATCGGAAGATGTTTTTGATCAGACAAGAACAATGACGCACGGCGGCGCAGGAATAGCAGGCGAAATGGATTTCCCCATAAAAATTATCCCCCAGAGCGGCATCTTTCACACATCATTCGGTTACGTATTTGGGGATGCCCAGGATGCAGATTATAAAGACAGAGTCCTCGATCCGCTGGAGCCGGGATTTGACCCCAATGTTGTAAATAATCTGGACTATCTCGTCAGAGCAAATGCATCACTGCATTACTCTTTCGGAATAAAAATAGACCGCGATTATCTTATGAGGTTCCATCTGGGCGCCACTATTTACAATGTAGAAAGCTGGCATTTCGTGGAAGAGACAGACGATTTCGGAATAACCGAATATAAATTCAGTATGTTAGATGACGAAAGCATATTCGGGGTATCCGGAAAAATTGAATTTATGACTATAAATGTAGCAACACCTTACGGAGCATCCGTTTCATATTTTGATGAAGCTATCGGCGCTCATGCCTGGATGCAGATACCAATCGTTGACGAAACGTTTGCTTTAAGACTTGAAGCTAAAGGATACTTTGCCGCATTCCGCGGAGACGAAAACATGCACCCCTGGGAAAGAGAAAGCATCTTTATCCCGATGGCGCGTTTTGTAATTTTCTTTTAAATTAATAAATTTTGAATATTCAGTAGGAAAATAAAAGGCATACAAGAACATGAAAAAGTACATCGCATTGTTTCTATTCGCGTTCATTCTTATAGGATTGAATGAAACCAGAGGGCAGGTTCTCTCAGAAAAAGAAAAAAAGGAAATTGTAGAAGACCTGACAACTATCGATCCGAACATCAGCAGGTATTTCCCGAGGTGGAAAGTATGTGAGGATGATATAAAACTGCAGATTCATCAGGCATTTCTCCTACTCGGATATGAAAAATCGGAGTTGAATATCCAGCAGATAGAGGTGCTTGCGGCTCCCCGCACCTACGAAGGCGACCCTTACGATCTGCTTCTTATCACCTGCGGAGAAGCCAGCATGAATGCCGTACAGATTGAAAGGAATCTGGGCAGGCTGGTTGACTTTCTGTCAGGCTATCTTTACTACAGCCCGCCCTACCGAGGTCAAAGAAAAGATTGGGCTTCGCGGGACTACTGCTACGAGGATATACCCCCTGACATTCCCGTAACTGATGCAGAAATAACTGCTATTCAGAACTATCTGCAGCCGACAAATGTTACTCACGCATTTACCCTTTCCCTTTTTGAGCAGTCGCTGAAAATCGGGACAAGCGGTTTCTGGCTGCGTTCATCCATGGGCAGCGACGAGGTAGGCTATCCTTTCTGGACATCCGGCGAGGCAAGAGTTGTTCTGCAAAGACCCCTCTATGCAAATCTTGACGGAGAGACAAGCAGGATGTTCCCATATCTGATTAACGCATACCTCGGCGGAGGCTACCGTGTTTCCAGCGGGCTGGACAATTCAAGCTCCATTTTGAGCTGGGTTGCAGAAAGAAAACTTAATACCGGTCCCGGCGGTAAGCTCATAGGCGGATTTGATTTCCATGTGCCTTTGCACCCTTATGCAGGTATTCATTTCAACGCTTCGATTCCTTTCCAAAGCCTTAAAACAGAGTCAATCGAAGAGGGAGATTATTCATACTATCTTGCTGATGAACTGAGAGTAACGACTGATCCGATATTTTTCCCTCAGGATGCTATTTATGACAATAAAATTATTCCCGTTTTAAGATCGACCGGACAGTTCTCATTTTTCTATTACTGGCTGCCCAACAAGAAAAATCCTGAGAACTTTTTTAGGTTTGATCTTGGTATCTGCTATTCGGAAGTAGCCGAAATGGGCGGATATTTCCAATTTACAAATGAACAGCTTACGGCAGGTAAGTTTATGATTTCGCAGGAATTGTTCGACGGGTTAAAAATATATTCTCCGAACGAACTCGGCGACTGGGTTTATATGAAAGCACAGTACCGCAATCAGGCATCCTTCCCCTTCGGTTTAAGCGTTCAATACTCAAATCAGATTTTCCTTGGCAGGGTGTTTATTCCGATTTTAGGCAACTGGCTGTACATTGATGCGAAATATGCCACACCGCTTCGCGGATCGCATCCGTTTGAAAATGAGGACTTTTATATGATTTCGCCTCTTTTGAGAATAACGATATAAAGATTTGTATGCTGAAATAAATGCCCTCTGACAAAAACCTTTGTTTTGTTAGGGGGTTATTTATTTGAAAAATCAGATGTTTATTTTCCTGTATATTAAACGAAACAGCCATGATTCGGAAAAATCACACAAGGGGATGATTATTTTTGAAATAGTTGAAAAATTGAAATAGAAATTATGAATCTCATTCTGTCCCTGTACTGAACTTGTTTCAGTATTGTTTCAGAATCTCACGTATGAGGAACACACCCCTTAATCCCCTCGTGGGGAGGGGAATTTCCTAACTTGAGATGCTGAAACGAGCTTTCGGCATGACAAAGATGCGATTTTCTAAGTTCTACATCTCCTTACTAAGCTGCGCTTGGTAAGGAAATTTTCAAAGGAAGTTTAACTTCTCGAGAAAATTGCAATCCAAAGCACAGCTTAGGATTGAGGGAAAAAAGTAAAAAAATAAACAGATGAAACATCCATGATACGGAAAAACACACAAGGGGATGATTA
>CAZOBD010000073.1:0-19419 GCA_964577665.1 uncultured Hyphomicrobiales bacterium | reverse complement strand
TACGTGAGATTCTGAAACAATACTGAAACAAGCTTTCGGCACAGGGACAGAATGACATTTTACATCTCATTCCCAAACTCCGATTTGGGAATGTACTTTTCTTTCAAAACTCTGTTTTGCATTAACTCTCAAATAATCATCCACCTTACGTGTTTTTCCCAAATTATAGTTGGTTCATCTGTTTATTTTAAGCCCCACCCTGACCCTCCCCAAAGGGAGGGTGTTGATACATTTAGCTCCCTCCCCTTGGGGAGGGCTGGGGTGGGGTCTCTTTCGGTTTATCATTGCACTATATTCTTTTCTTCAATATATGGCAAATCTACTAAAAATAATCATCCCCTTGAGTGATTTTCCCAAATCATAGTTGTTTCATCTAAATATACTCCCGTCTGAGTTCGTTCAGCATGGCATCGGTAAGTTTTTCCTGCTTTCGGAGTTCGGCGAATTTATCGAGCAGGTCCTGAACGGTGAGGCGTTTTTTTTCTTCAAGGGATATATCGTCAATTATTTCGCCTTTATTCATCATAATTGTCCTGCTGCCGAGTTCCAAAGCCTGCTGCATACTGTGAGTAACCATTACAGTGGTGAGATTATCTCTTTCAATGAATTTTTTTGTCAGGCGTATTACCTGTGCGGCGGATTTCGGGTCTAAAGCGGCAGTATGTTCGTCAAGGAGAAGTACTTTCGGTCTTTTAATGACGGACATAAGGAGGGTAAGAGCTTGTCTTTGTCCTCCTGAAAGTGTTCCGATAATGTTGTCAAGACGTCCCTCAAGCTGCATTTCCAAATGCTTTACCTTATCCGAGTAAAATTTTCTCATATCTTTGTTCAAGCCGAGTTTCGGGAGACGGGCAGAACCGCGAAGGCGGGCAGTATGCAGATTTTCGGCAATACTCATAGCCGGGGCAGTTCCCATAAACGGATTTTGAAACACCCTGGAAACAAGTTTAGCCCTCCGAAAATCTTTGTGGAAAGTAATGTCTTCTCCGTCGATTTCAATAGTGCCGGCATCTGCAATAAAATTTCCTGCAATCGCATTTAAAAGCGTGGATTTGCCGGATCCGTTAGTGCCGATTATAGTTAAAAAATCTCCGTCCCGCACTTCCAAATTGATTTTTTTTAGGGCATACACTTCGTTAATAGTGCCTGCATTGAATTTCTTGTGAACATTGTTTATTTTTATCATCACTGCCTCTTGATTTTATTAGCTTTTTTGATTATTCTTTCAGGGATGGTAATTCCATATTCTTCAGCAAGCGCTAAATTTATGTAAATCTTTTCGGGTACGAAATTTTCTATGGGCAAGTCTTTTGGATTTTCTCCGGAAATAACTTTTTTGGCGACTTTTGCTGTTTCTCTGCCGACTTCTTCATAATCTGCCCCTATAGTTAAAAAAGCTCCCTTTTCCACATCCGAAAAAGTATTTGTAAAATAGGGAATCTTCTTTTTTCTGAGAATGTCCGAAATCATCTCCACCGCATGATTAACAGTATTGTCTCCGGAAGTAAGGAACAAGTCAATATCCTTGTCAATTAGTGATTTTAGAGCGTCGATAATTTCGTTTGTGTTTGAAACACTTGCCTCGAGCAGTTCAAAGCCCCATACTTTAGCTGCTCTTCTGGCATTTTTTGTACAGACTTCCGAACAGGCTTCAGCCGGGTTCCAGATAATGCCTATTTTTTTCGCTTTCGGACAAACTGCACGTATCAACTTAATAGTGGAACCCACCGGCTGTAATGTGGCAACTCCAGTAATATTGGGAATATGATTAGCCGAATCTTTCGCTATTCCCATCACATAAGGGCTTGTAACCGCACCGAACACATGGGGAATTGTTTTGTTCTCATTTGCAGTTACCTGCAGTACGGGAGTGGAAAGAGTAATGATGTAATCATATTTATCGGCAACAATTTTTTTTGCAATCTGGGTAGCTGTCGAAAAATCGCCCTGAGCGTTGTATCTGTCGATTTTTAGATTGTACTTACGGATAAAGTCATCTTTTTCAAGTTCCTCATTCAAGCCGTTTTCAGTGTCGGTCATCAAGGCATTGTCAGAAAAATGTACTACGGCAACTCTCTTCTCTTCACTTTCGTTTTGAATAGAATCTCTAATAATCAAATCGGCTCGTTTGATAATTTCCTCTTTTATTTCAAACCCGAGCTTTTTTGCTAAAGAAAGATTAAGATACAAAACAGTTTCCTCCGTTTGAAGAATAGGCATCACTGCAGGTTTTTCACCGTTAAAAATCCTGGTCAAATACTCGCCCCCATGAAATCCAGTCATAAAATAGTTCGGTCCTAAGCCGACCACAGCGCCGTTATTAACGAAATCGGCATCAACAGAAAAAACCGGTATTTTTCTGTCTGCTGCAACTTTTGCAAAACTGTCGAAACTGACATTCAGAGTGTTGTCCCCGGGATTGAGGAAAATTTCCGCGCCTTTGATTAAAAGTGAACGGGAAGCCTCCAATACTTCTGCCGGACTCGTAACCGTTGCTTCCACTATTTCCAGTCCGATGCTTTTTGCATAAGGACGCATTTTGTCTATTACGGCTTCTGAATTTGCCTCCGAGCTGTTCCATACAATCCCGACTTTTTTTCTGCCGGGAAACATTTCTTTCATCAGATCAAAAATCTTTTCTGACGGTGGAAAGCAGGAAACACCTGTCATATTCGGGATATGATCATCAGGAGTTTTTGCAGCGCCGATTTTATAGGGATCGAATATGTATGTGAAACATACAACGGGTTTTTCGCGCCCGCCGACATTCTGCACGGCTGACTGCACGCAGGGAGTGGAAAGCGGTATGATAACATCAACATCTCGTCTTACAAAATCCTGCATGATGGAATTTATCATGGAAAAGTCCGCCTGGGCATTTTTATAGATGATTTCAACATTTTTTCCATCCTCATAGCCATTTGCCTTCATTGCAGTAAGGATGCCTTTTTTGCAAAGCTCGACATTCGGTTCCATTGCAAACTGTACAATACCGACTTTTTTCTTTTCGCCGGTTTCTACCAAGTCTCTGCCGACAATGCCTGTCGCTTTTTCGTAAAGAGCTGCAGGAATATTTATATTCAGCTTATCAGCCTGCTTGATATTCAGTCCGAAAGCTATCTTTTTATATCTTTCAAAGGGAATATCTTTAGGATTTTCTCCTCTGAAAATCCTGTCAACAAGGTGCGCTCCCTGTATGCCGCTGATGTTGTAGTCATAACCGTAAGCGGCAAGAGCGCCGTCGCCGAGGCGGGAAATATCGCTTAGAATAATCGGTATATTTTGGTGCTGAGAAGCCTTTACAACTGCATCGAACGCAGAATAAACAATATTGTCCGGAGGCAGAATGAAAATATCAATACCTTTGTTTGCCAGCGAAGAAGCTGCCTGATATACTTCGGAAGAATTAGAAACATTCGTACCGAAAAACTCAATGTTTTCATATTTCGATACTGCCTTTTTCAGCCTTTCCACATTGAAAACGGAATTTTCATGAGCGGGGTCCCATAAAGCTCCGATTTTCATGTTTTCAGGAAAAAATTCTCTGGCTATTTCCAGCGTTTTGCCCATAGGTACCCAGCCGTAAACTCCCGTAACGTTCGGCAGATGGTCTGTATCTGTTTTACCTGCTTTTATAATAAACGGATTTGCCACCGTGCAAAATACTATGGGCTTGTTCTTTATTTTATTTATCGCAGCCTGTGTGCAGGGCGTTGAAAGCGATACAATCAGATCGTAATCTTCCATCTGTATTTTATCTAAAATAGAATTCACCGTCGGCATATCGCCGTTTGCGTTAAATTCGTCTATCGTTATATTTTTTCCTTCGATATACCCTATTTCTGCCATCTCTTTTAAGAAAGCTTCTCTTGTGATGTCGAGTAAGCCGTTGTCATTTATCTGAATTATGCCGATTTTACGATGACCTCCACCGGTTCCTGCCGAGAACCATTCCCCCTTCACTCCGAAAAATATGACTGCCGCAAGCGCAGCAGCGCCTGCAAAGCCTATTGCCCGCTTTTTAGAACCTGCAATGAATTTAACAAAAGCCGGCATCTGCCTTCTTTTCTTTTCCTGAGAAGACATTTTTGATACAAACAGGGTAAGCAGCACAAACAAAGCAGTAAGCAGTTTCAAATCAATAGGATTCATGCCCGCATACAGCGCAAAGGCAATCATAAAACGAAAAATAATCGAGCCGATTACAGCGCTGAGTACTTTTGCAAAAACAGAGCGTAATTTCAAAATTGATTCGCCTATAATAACTGCCGCCAGACCTACTATAACCGTGCCTATGCCCATACCGATGTCGGCAAAGCCCTGGTACTGGGCAACAAGTCCGCCGGACAGCCCTACCAGCCCGTTTGAAACAGCTATCCCGAGAATATTTACCATAGCGACATTCACTCCGTTTGCAGAGATCATGTCGGGATTGTTCCCGGCTGCTCTCAGGGTAATACCCATATCCGTTTTTAAAAGCCATGATGCTAACAGCCAGAAAAGCAGAATAACAAAAGCAAGGCACACGGAAAGCCATATTTCTGGGGTCATACCCGGATTGAATCCCTCAAAAAAATTCGTGAATCCCGGTTCGCTGAGAAGAGGAATGTTTGATTTGCCCATTATATGCAGGTTAATAGAGTACAAACCAATCATTACAAGAATACCCGCGAGAAGCCCGTTTATTTTCAGCCCGGTATATATTACGCCTGTTAAGTATCCCGCAATAGCCCCTACAATAAAAGCGGCAATCAGCGCTGCAAAAGGGTTCCATCCGCTGACAATCAGAACCGCCGCAGTTGCAGCACCTGAAGTAAAGCTGCCGTCAACGGTAATATCGGGGAAATCAAGCACTCGGAAAGTGAGGTAAACCCCAACAGTCATAAACGCATACAGAAAACCGAGATTTAATGCTCCTATCCATAATTCCATGTTATATTTCCTTTTTGTTTAATCTTTTCTCACATAAAATTTGCCGGGAAGCTGATTTACCGCTCCCATGAACTCAAGGTTCAACAGCTTAACATGCAGTAAAGACATGTTAAAGCCGCTCATTTCTGAAATATCGTCAATATGCAGAGGTTCTCTGCCAATAGATTCATAAATCTTCTTTTCCGTTTCATCGAAGTTTACATACTTTTTTTCTTCTTCGTAAAAAATATTTCCTTTTCCGTATAGTGCCAGTTCCTTGAAGACAAGTTCCGGAGATATGGCAATTGAAGCCACATTCTTCTTTATCAACATATTCGTTCCCATACTTTTGTCAGAGTCAATTTTACCCGGTACCGCATAGACCTCTCTGCCCTGATCGAAAGCATGTGCGGCAGTGTTCAGCGAACCTCCCTTAAATGCACTTTCCACGACTAAAACCGCTTTAGAAATGCCGCTTATTATTCTGTTTCTCTGCAAAAAATACGGCTGGAAGGGTTTAGTACCAAAGGGATATTCGGTAATAACAGCTCCTCCGGCATCGAGTATTTTCTGTACATATTTTTCCGCCGATGCAGGGTATAGACAGTCAAGTCCACCGCCAAGCACCGCATAAGTTATCCCTCCTGCCCTCACCGCGCTAAGATGAGCCTGAGTATCAATACCGTTTGCAAGTCCGCTGGTAATTATTACTCCTCTTTTGGCAAAATATTCGGCAAAGCGGTCTGTAGTCAGTTTTCCGTACTGTGTGCAGCGGCGCGTACCGACAATAGAAAAAGAATCCGATTTGCTGTTCTGCATACTTCCTCTTACAAATAAGAATGCCGGAGGATTTGTAATTTCCTTCAAAAGAGCGGGATATTCATCATCCCAAAATGATATTATCTTAGAGTTTTCCTCTTCAGCTTTTTCAAGCTGCTTTGTACCGGTTTTCAATTCGAAACTGCTTTTTTTAAAAAATAACTCATTTTTCCCGAAAAGCTTTGAAAGTTTAGTAGGCAGATTCTTTCCTTCAAAAAAATCCTCAAGGCAGGAATATTTTCCGGCTATTGTCAGCAGAATATCCGAATCAACACCTTTTGAGGCATAGATTGAGAGCAGTTCATCTTCTTTCCATTTACCCGGCAGCTTCATATTTCTTTTGTTTATCGTTATCAAATTTTTGCAAATTTACGAATTAGTTTCCAAACTTCATCAGAGTTTATCATTAACAGGTTTTTTTGTATATTGTAAATTTTTTGATATAGAAATTGAATAAAACATATAAAATACTCTGTTTTGCCGTGATACTCGCCCCCGGACTCTTTTTTCCCGTATCCAGCGACATAGCTATTTTTCTTAAAGGCGGCGAAGCACTTCTTGAAGGAAACAGACTCTATTCGGACTATATTGATCTGAAACCTCCCCTTATTTACGAAATTTATGCCATAATAAAATTCATCACCGGCGGCGGTGAATTTACAATAAGGCTTTTCGATTTCTTTTACCAGATGCTTACGGCATATTTGTTAACAATTCTAACAGAAAAATACATAAAAGATAAAACAGCCGCCTTTTTTTCAGGAGTAATGTATTCGTTCTCTTATGTTACATTAGGTTTTACTCAGACTCTTCAGGGAGAAAGTTTTACCGTTCTGTGGGCTGTACTGCTGATAATGCTTGTGATGCAGGAAGACAAAGGAGTGCTGAAGCTCCTTTCAATAGGGGCTCTCTGCGGTATGTTTTTTATGATTAAATTTACACTCGGGATAGTTCTGGCGGCAGTGCTTATATATGAATTTTTTCAGCCCTCCCGAAGACACTTTATAATTGATTTACCAATTATCATTGCCGGTTTTTTTGGAATAGTTCTTATTTCATTCATTCCCGTATTTAATCCCGATTCTTTCGGGGGCTTCATTCTAATGCTTGATTATCTTGCTTTTTACTCCGGCATGCCTCCGGTAAATGCAATATTTGTAAAAACAATGATAGACAAAACAGGTGGATTTTTCGGGGATAAATATTCTCTGCTTTTAACTTTTATGGCATCATTAGGAGCGTATCTCGGGTTTTCAAAAAAGCAGCGCGACAAAAAATATGATTTCATTATTCTGAACATTCTACTTTCCGGACTTTTATTTTTATCCATAGTTGTAGAAAAAAAATTCGGTGAGTATCATTTTACCAGAATGTTCATTCCGCTTGCCATACTGGGCGGATACGGCTTTTCAAAAGTTTACCGCAATATATTAAAAGACTTCTTGAAAAGGAGAATTGACCAAAAAATTGTCATAATTTTACTGATTATTTTCGCAATATTTTTTAGTCCTATACCGCGTTGGGTAAATCTTTTACAGATACCTGCCTCGATGCTGAAAAGTGAAGAGACATACGACAATCATTTCGAAAGAAATCGTTCTTATGATTACATGCGCGTACAGCATAAAAAAGCGGCTTCCGTAATAAATGAAAATATCAATCAGAATGAAAAGGTAATGGTAATTGCCACAGGAGCAAATGCCGTCAACTATTTTCTAAAAACGAAGAACATATCAAAATTTGCGCAGTCTCAGTTTTATTTCGGAAGGCACAAAGTTAAAAAATGGGAAAAAGACTTTTACGATGAGTTAAAAAAATCGCATTGGCTCGTTGTTACCGATAATGACCGCCACCCTGCGATATTGGGACATTCGCATTCAAGTCTTGAAATGCTGAATAATAATGAAACTGCGTCTTCTTATGTGAATAAAAATTTTGAAGAGTTTTATAAAACAAAAAATCTTGTTATATTCCTAAGAAAGAACTGACACATGGAGATTTCTTCTATGCACGATTATATAAAAAACCTTAATATCTCTGACTCTCCGCATTTAAATGCACTGATACTGATGGGAGCCTATCTTATCATAGCTGTTTTGGTAAAGCTTTTCATATCAAAAGTACTGACCAAGATTACTAAACGAACCAAAACAAAAATAGACGACAGGATAATCCGCGCAACTCACATGCCGATTTTCCTGACAATAATAGTAGCAGGTTTTGAATCCACTCTCCAGTTTTTCGACATTCCAAAAGATATTCTTTTTTACATAATCGGCACGCTGCATACTTTAATCGGACTGATATGGACTATTGCGCTTATCAAACTCAGCAATACTCTCATAGGAAAGGCGGCTTCAGGTATTTTTGACACTACCGGTCTCAGCCACAATGTGTTTCCCCTGCTAAACAACATTATAAAAGGTGTAATAATAGTACTGTTCATATTTGCCTCTTTGTCCATCTGGGAAATAAATCTCACCCCGCTGCTGGCTTCTGCAGGTATTGCCTCGGTAATCATAGCTCTGGCTGCAAAAGATATCTTTGCCAATTTTTTCGGGGGTGTCAGCGTTTTTCTTGATAAACCCTATAAAATAGGAGATATGGTTAATCTCGATACCGGCGACCGGGGTAGGGTAATTGATATAGGCATGAGGAGCACCCGTATAAAGACACGAGACGATATTTATGTTACCATACCTAACTCCATTATTTCTAACGCCAAGATAATCAACGAAAGCGCTCCGGACAGTGTTTTCAGGGTAAGAGTGCCTGTGGGAGTTTCCTATGAAAGCGATATTGACCTCGTTGAAAAAGTGCTGATTGAAGCTGCGAAAGAGAATCCCAGAATTTTGAAAGACCCTGAACCCCGCGTCAGATTCAGGGAATTCGGCAATTCAAGTCTGAACTACGAACTACTGTGCTGGTCGGATGATCCATATTACCGCGGGCTGACCATTCATGAGCTTAACACCGCTATTTTTAAGAAATTTGCCGAAAACAACATCACTATTCCTTTCCCACAAAGAGATGTTCACTTTTTCAACCACGGCAGGAAGGAGTAATTGGTGTCTTTTACCATTGCAGGCTGAACAGGTATCTGCCGCTTTATCTAAGATCTTTATAACGATGCCTGCCATCCAATGACCGAGTATAATAATCCCTTCGCGAGGGCATACTGCAGGGCTGATAATCATACAGATTTCAAAAAAATCAGCCAGATAAATATCTGCAGGATTGTTAATAATTCATTTATCAATTTAGTTAACAATAATTAATGTAATAAATAAATATTTTGTAATAAAATTATTAAATATTTATTCATATCAATCCTTTCAAAAATTTCTTATCTCAGGTAATCTAAATAAAATCAATTATATTTTTTTAATATCCATGATTCTATACTATTAATAATCGTTCATATTACTAATATTAACATATGCTAAATAATGAATTTATATAATATTAGTTGTGTCTAAACCTCAATTTTGCATGAAAAATACGTAGTTCTACGTATTGACATGCTTTCCATAATTCCATATATTTGTTCCGTCTAAACTTAGATAAAATAAATATGTATTGAAATATAATTCATTTCAAAAAAACGGGGAAACTATATATTTTTACAATTTAGAAAATCTCACAGTTACTATTTATAAACTATCAAAAGGGTATTTCTTATGAATTCACTAATCAAGCATTTTTTTCTACTCAAAAAAGCTCTGCCGTTAATGGCAATAGTATTGTTACTGGGAGCAGCCCAGACATTTGCGGTAACAGTTAATATACAGTTACGTGATAGCGACGGCAATGCTGTTGCTGATGCAGGAACAGCTACCCTTAAGGTATATGATAACGGATGGTCAACACTTTCTAACAGCGGTGGAGATTGGAGCTTTAATACCAATTCCGCAACTGTCAAATTTAAGATGTATTTCAACAATGGTATTCAGCAAAAAACTGTTTCTACTTCAACATCACCGGTTGTTTTTAATACTGTAACAGTAACACCGGCATTAAAAAATTCTGGCGGTACTGCTTTAAATGATGGTGGCAGAGTGAAATACTATCAGAATGGATGGTCAGGATATAATGACGCTAACGAAGCTATTGAAATGTTAGCAGGTTCTTACAAATTCAAAATGTATTATAATAATGGTATAGAATACAAAAACAACCATGCTATAGATGGAAATAATAATTCACAGGAAGTATTATTCCAGACTGTAACAGTAACACCGGCATTAAAAGATTCCGATAACAATGATCTAAGTGATGGCAGAGTAAAATACTATCAAAATGGATGGTCAGGATATAAAACAGCAAACGAAACTATTGAAATGTTAGCAGGTACATACAAGTTTAAAATGTATTACAATAATGGAATAGAATACAAAAACAACCATGCTATAGATGGAAATAATAATTCACAGGAAGTATTATTCCAGACTGTAACAGTAACACCGGCATTAAAAGATTCCGATAACAATGATCTAAGTGATGGCAGAGTAAAATACTATCAAAATGGATGGTCAGGATATAAAACAGCAAACGAAACTATTGAAATGTTAGCTGGTACTTACAAGTTCAAAATGTATTACAATAATGGAATAGAGTACAAAAGCAATCATGCTATTGTTGGAACAAACAATGCTCAGGAAGTATTATTCCAGACAACAACAGTAACCCATAAACTTACGAATTGTGATAATGGAACTGAAGTATCAGGAGGTAAAGTTAAGCATTACCAAAACGGCTGGTCGGGCTATAATAACGCAAATACTGGATATGAATACCTTCCGGGTTCTTACAAATTCAAAATGTATTATAAAAACGGTATTGAATATCAGAATAATGTAGCTGTTTCAGGTGAATCTTTTGATGTAGAATTTTTCACAAGAACAGTGGATTACAATTATCCTGAAACTGTGAAATTCTATCAAAATGGCTGGAAAACTCATAACGGACCTGAAGAAATATTAGCAGGTACTTATAAATTCAAATTTGGAACATTTCAACAATATATTACAATCAACGATTGCCAGAGTGGAAATCCATCTCCAACAAACCAAAGTACAACTGCTTTGACTGGCAATGTACATATCTTTAAAGTTAAAAATGAAGCTGGTAATGGTGTGGCAGGTATTCCAATCAAATGGCATTACAACACAAATTACGGTAATACTTATAATTTACTCGGGACAACTGATGCAAACGGTATGCTTTTCTCAATAGGAGATGTTTGGAAAGATGGTAACCAGCCATTCAAAGCAGTATTAAATCAAACCTCTCAGAGAATAGTAGGATCCGGTTATTTAGAATTTCAGACAGCAGTAGCAACTGCACTTGTTATAGATCATAACGGTAACCCGATGGAGGGTAAAGAAGTCAGATTCCAATACCACAGCGGTTATTCAAATTTATATGTAGGACTTGGCAATACAGGCAGTGATGGTAAAGCATCAGTAGAGCTATTCCCCGGTGATTACAATTTCAAAGCTTTTGTCAATAAAACATCTTCTGAAAAATCATTTACATTGTCTTATGACTCACCAGTGGATGTAACTTTCCAAACTGAGCTCGCTACAGCTTTAGTACAGAACTGCGAACTGGGACCTATACCGGGAGTATTGGTTGAATTTTTATGGCATAGTAATTATACGAATGATGGATATCGATTAAATGTCGGTACCACCGGAAATGACGGTAAAGCATCCATTGAACTTTTCCCTGGTGAAGAGTATAAATTCAGAGCTACAATAAACCACACAAAATCAGAACAAACTTTTGATTTAGCACCTAATGTAGATGTTGACGTTGAGTTCAATCCTACTGTGGTAGATTTGGATTATGCAGGTACTGTAAAATGGAAATACAACAATTATTATTACACTGATGTAACTGATGATTATTTAATGTTCCCAGGTACTTACAAATTCAAATTCTCAGGTGTAGATGGTTTCACTGGTATAATAGATTTGGATATAGAAGGCTGTGAATTTGGTAGTAATGTTTATATCTTCAGAGTGATAAATGAAGACGGAGAGGGTATTGCAGATGTTCCAATTGAATGGCACTACAACACGAATTACAGTAATACATGGAAAAAAATCGGAACAACTGATGCAGACGGAATGCTTTACTCATTCGGAGATGTAACAAAAGATGGAAGTCAACCATTTAGAGCTAAGTATAATAAAACTTCGCAGACAAAATCAACTTCAGGATTCGCTGAATTCCAGACAACAGTAGCAACAGCTTTAGTAGAAGATTGTGATAATAATCCAATATCCGGAGTAAACGTTGATTTCTTATGGCACGGCAATTATACTGGTAGTAACTGGAGAATAAATCTTGGTAGTACCGGAACTGACGGTAAAGCATCAATAGAGATTTTCCCGGGCAATCATAAATTCGAAGCAAAGTTAAACCATACAACATCTGTTAAAACATTTGATTTGGTAGCTAATGAGGATGTTGATGTAGAGTTCAATCCTACTAAAGTAAACTTAAATTATGCAGGTACTGTAAAATGGAAATATAACAACTATTATTATACAAATGTTCCTTCAGATTATTATATGTTCCCGGGTACTTACAAATTTAGATTTTATACCGGTAGTACATTGGATCTCGAAAAGACCATAGCTATTAGTGGCTGTGTGTTTGAAAAAGCACCAATTTTTGTTCAACTTAAGAATAGCACAGGAAGCGGTTTAAAGGGAGCTTCATTTGGTTACAGATTTAATCTTTCAGGACATACAAATATTGGAACTGATAATACAGGGGATGGTATCTGGTATTTCATAGATGGAAATCCATCTAACACACGTGTTAAAATAACTTACGACAGAGGTAGCCTCGAAAAAAGACAAAACGTACAAACCAACCCAAGATTCATTTTCAACACAGTTTTGGTTACTGCTGATTTGAAAAACTCTGACGGCAATGACATCACTGGGTCAGCTACTTGGCAATACCGCTATAATCTCGAAACAGCAAGGTCATTAAATCCTGTAACTGGTGTTGAAGTTCTGCCTATAGGCGCCAGGGTTATTGTAACCTACAAACGTGCAAGTGTTGAGAAAAAGAAGACCGTTTCAAGCAGTAATCGGCATTTTACGTTTAACACCGTGAAAGTAACAGCAACGTTAACTGATCAAAATAATAATGATATTACCGATAACGCAACTTGGAAATACCGCTATAATTTACAAACACCGCGGACATTTAATCCGAAAGGTGAAGAATTGCTTCCAAGTAGCCCAAAAGTAACAGCTACTTATAATTCTTCAACTAAAGAAAAAAAGCAGGATGTTGGTAATGATCCGAGTTTCGAATTCACTTGGGACGGCTCTAAATTATACAGAAAATCAACAGGAAATGATGCTTTAATTTCTGAAGGCATCCAGTCCGTCAGCTACCCGAATCCTTTTAACAGCAACCTTACTATTGAATATACTTTGCTGGAAGAATCATTCGTAACTGTCGAGATCTACAATCTTGCAGGTCAAAAAATCAAGCAGCTTGTTAATTACAGCCTGTCTGAAGGAACGCATTTTGCAAACTGGGACGGCACAAATGAAAACGGGACTCATGTTGAGAGCGGTGTTTACTATTACGTAATCAAAGCCGGGGATTTTTCAGCAGTGAAGAAAGTATCTCTCGTAAGATAAGTTTATTTCTCACATAGTTCATAGGATGTCCGGCGGCTTTTGGCTGCCGGGCATTTTTTTTGGGCGGCGATTAAAACAAATTGATTAATATACATTCATAAATCTGTTTATTTTTTAAAATCTCGTTATATGCTCTAATCTCTTAGACTGACGCAATGAAAGCTCAAATGAGATAATCCTCAAAATAAAAAATGAGTTATTCGTTAATTGTTAAACGATAAAAAAAAACGGCAGGAAATCAATAATACGGCAGTCTTCAATCGTAAAAAAATGAATTTAAAGGAATAATCGAGATAACTTTCGATCTGCCCGAAAAAATGCCGCATTTTGTAAGACAGAACAAGGAAATTGCAGGTTAAGAAATGGGAAAAAATATTCTCCAGAAAATAGAAAAGCTTTATGAAGACAATGATATCCTCGTTGTAAACAAACCGCCCGGAATGCTCACCATACCCGACCGTTTCCAAAAACATCTTCCGAATTTATATAATTTTTTTCAGCAAGAATACGGTGAAATCTTTACTGTTCACCGTCTTGACCGCGGCACCAGCGGAGTTATGATTTTTGCAAAAAATGCCGAAAGCCACAAAAAGCTGAACGATGATTTTGAGAACCACCGTGTAAAGAAGATATATCATGCTGTTTGCTCCGGTATGCCTGCAGAAAATGAAATGGACATCGACATCCCTATTCTTCCCAATCCCCAGAAAAAAGGGCTTTCTATGCCTTCCGCTCGCGGCAAGGCTTCCCTGACCAAAATAAGAATTTTAGAGCAGTACCGGGTGGCTGCCCTTTTGGAGTGTGATTTAGTTACGGGAAGGCATCATCAGATACGCGTGCATCTTTCTGCGATAGGACATCCGCTGTTTACCGACGACCTTTACGGAAGACAGTCGGAGTTTATGCTTTCGACCATTAAGCGAAAGTACCGCCCTAAAAAAGAAAAACCCGAGCAGCCGATTATCTCCCGCCCCTCAATGCACTCGCGCTCTCTGACTGTTTTTCATCCCGCCACAGGAGAAGAAATGAGCTTCGAGGCTGAATATCCGAAAGACATCAAAGCCCTTTTGCAGGTTCTCGGAAAATATTCGGAAATACCCGCCTATTTGAAGGATGATTTTGATTTCAGGGAGTTGTGATTTCGGCTCATTTTTATTTTTTTTAAACAAACAAAACATTCACTCAGACAAAATTATTGTGGAAATACCTTTTCTGTCAAAAATTTTTTCTTTGACCTTTAACCCGCTTTCCCTGATTAAATACTCTATTCCGCCCTTTCTTTTATAATCAAGAAAATTGAAATTATGCTCTCTGCCTGCGAGATATTCCGTTACCGGCACGGTAAAGCCCCAAAAACTCTTAGGAACGGGAATTGTGTAATCTGCAATAATAATTATACCGGCTGCTTCTTTTGCTCCTCTAATTACAGGTATTCTTATTTCAGAAGGCATTTCATGCAGAGAAAAGGATATGACGGCGTAATCAAATGTTTCTTTCACAATGCTGTTCAAACTTCTTGCGTCGGCATGAAAAAAATCGATGTTATTAAAACCTCTTTTCTGCTTTTCCCTTTCGGCATATTTTATATTTACGGATGAAATATCAATTCCTGCCGCGAAACTGCATCTTCCTGCAGCCATAAATGTAAAAGCGCCTGTACCGCAGCCTACATCTAAAAGGCGGCAGTTTTTATTAATCAATGTAAGTAATTTTTTATATAAAGGTTTCTGAAAGTTAGAAACAAGGTATTTCATTAAAAAACCGTCATGACTTTGAACTTGATCAAAAATTCTTTTCATTATATCTTCTCTCCGATGTAAACATAAGCTATTCCGGCGCTTAGAGTATAATATCGCACATTCTTAAATCTGCCTGTTCCCTCTATGATTTCGGTAAATTCTGTCCGGCAGGGATAGCGTGCTGAGCTGTCCCGCAGATAGTCATAAGCGCTGTCGCTGCCTGCAAATATTCTACCCAAAAGAGGCATCATAACACGGCTGTAAAGATTGAAAAAAGGCTGAAAGAATCCGAGAGGCTTTCCAAACTCAAGGATGACTGCTTTGCCGCCTTTTTTCAGGACGCGGCCGGTTTCATTCAGGCATTTCACCGTATCGTCCACATTTCTGATACCGAAAGCAATTGAAACATAATCAAATGATTCGTCAGGGAAGCTGATATTCATCGCATCTACGACCTTGGTCTTTATCGGAAGCCTTTTTTCGATGAACTTCCGTTTTGCAATATCAAGCATTTCCTCGCAAAAATCCGTGGCAATTACTTCGCCGCTGCTGCCGACTCTCTTAAAAAACTCAATAGAAAAATCTCCCGTACCTGCTGCGAGATCAAGCACGCTTTCGCCTTTGCGTGCGCCGGATATTCCCACCGCCTTCCTCCTCCAGCGCCTGTGCACACCAAAGGAAAGAAGGTCATTCAGCAGGTCATATCTGCCCGATATGCTGCCAAACAAATTTCTGATTTTTTCTGACATAATTTCTTCCTTTCCGCACAAAATTACGCAAACTATTCCGATTTACGAAACTTCGACCAACTCTATTTCCCGATTAAAAATCCATTTTAAAAATCTTTATTTCCCCGTTATATCTTTTAAAATCTTGGTTTCTAAAACATATTTCTAAATAAATTCATATTCTTCGTATTATTCCTCCCTGCCTCTTCAAATATTCTGTTTTATACAATATTTTTCCGCTTCGTAGTCTAAAATATAAAATTATATCTAAACAAAAAGCATAGGAACAAAATGAAAAAAGCATTAATTTTACTCACTATGGCAGCCTTCGCCGCCCTTTTGACCATTCCCGCAAAGACCGAAAAAACCACCGACATCCCTTCAGTCAAAGTAAAAACCCTCCGGGGACAGGAATTTGACACTAAAAACTTCGACAACGACGGAAAACCCTTCGTCATAAACTTTTGGGCTACTTGGTGCAAGTCCTGCGTCCTCGAGCTAAGCACTATTCACGACCTCTATCCCGATTGGCAGGACGAAACCGGCGTTAAGATAATCGCCGTTTCCATTGATGACAGCAGAAACAGCCGCCGGGTCGCTCCCTTCGTAAAAGGGAGAGCTTGGGAATATGAAATTTACCTCGACCCCAACGGTAATTTCAAGCGCGCAATGGGTATCAGCAATCCCCCGCATTCTTTTCTTTATGACGGTGAAGGAAATCTCGTTTGGCAGCACAACGGCTACGCTCCCGGAGATGAAATTGAGCTTTACGACCAGATTTTAAAGCTCGCCGAAAAAGAATAGAAAGCTGTAAAATCTAATTCTCATTCACAAATCGGATTTGGAACATATGCGGTAGAAAATAGTGTTTGTTTAAGTCTTATATGAATTTTTCCTTTTACCAATCCAGATTATTGCAACTATTTTGATTGTTTTATCTGCTGAGTAAATGATTCGGTAATTTCCAAATCGATATCTAAACAAACCATCGAGTTTACCTTTAAGTTTTTTAATGTTCCTTCCACTAAATGGTCTTTCTGATATTGTATTAATTGCATCATTGATTTTCTTAGCGATTGTATCATCGCAATTTTGATAGAACTTATTTGCTCAGTTTGAAAAAATCACCTCAAACATTGCGTCTCACATCATTAAAGCGAACAAAATCACCCTTATTAATTTCGGTTATACCATCTTTTATTTCATTTAAAATGTCAGTATCGTACAACTCCTGAGTGGCTATCCATTCATCCTTATCTTTTAAATATCTAAGGTAAGAATGTGCCTCTATCAATTTCTGTTTTGATAGAGAATTGACAATATCATTAGCATCGCTTTGCAGCAAATTCATATCCTTCATAATAATCTTGTATTAATTAAACATACTTATCTGATAAACGATGAAAATTTAATTATATTCTTTAGATTTTCAAAACGATAATCAAAAAAACATTAGGAATGGAAAGATGGACTCCACTTTAGAAGTGGAGTCCATCTCGAGAAACACAGCAATAAAGGGGCTGCTCCCTCCCTTACTTATAATAATGGGGTTTATTAAATCTTATATTATAAATGCTTTAGCCAAAAATATAATTAATTTGGCTAAAGCCTCACTGTTGATTTTCATACCCCGACTTAAAAGTCGGGGCTATTAAATCTCTTATTTTCGCGCCATTACTCTCAAGAGGGGAATTGCTCCCTCCCTTACTTGTAAGGGAGGGCTGGGGTGGGATCAAAAATTAACAATGTAAAGAGATTAAAGAAAATTAGGAAATAATCTTTCGGACAAAGAAGATGCCCAAAACGGCAATGATAATGCTTAAAGCAATAAAATATCCGGTATCAAACAACGGGATAATGTCCAAATAAAAAACTCTGAGCATCGGAAACGAATATCCATAGTTTGTGAGCTTTCCCCCCATCATCCATACGTTTTCGAAATCGAAGCAGCTTTCAAAATAAGACTGATCAGCAAATTGGGCATTGTTCAATCCGGTAATTCCATCGGAATCATCATTTCCGACAGCGTTACTTTTTCCGGAGGTAGAAGTATTCCAGAAATCGCATGTGCAGGTTCCTCCATTATTTCCAATAAATCCCCCTTCGTAACTTCCCGTGGCTGTGGGAATTCCAGTAGAATAGCAATATTCTATATCAGAATAACCATTAACGCCGCAAAAACCGCCTACATAATCTTCTCCCTCAGCATTTCCGGTAGAATAGCAATTATTTACTGATGATTGATAAGCATTTTCACCGACGAATCCGCCTACCTTGTCTATTCCCTCAGCATCTCCGGTAGAATAACAATTTTCTATTATGCTGTTTGGACGAAAATTAAAGCCGCAAAAACCGCCTACAGAATTTCCTTCCGCAACAACGCTGCCTGTGGAAAAACAGCCGGTAATAGTTCCATTATAATTGTATCCGCAGAAACCGCCTGCATAACTGTTATCATGATTATTTTTTCCACATTCTACATTTCCTGTAGAAAAACTGTTTTTAATTTCTGAATAATTATTTCTTCCACATAGCCCTCCTGCATTATTTTCATCGTTAATTACTTCACAGGAACTGCTGCAATTATCAATAGTTCCATTATCGTAATTTTGTCCACAGATGCCACCGCTATTACCTACCCCGTTCACTTCGCCGCTTGTCCTGCATGATGAAATGCTTCCCCCTTCGTTTAAGCCGCATAAGCCGCCGACATACTCATCTCCCGTTATGGAGACATCCTTCAGGATTACATTTTGTACAGAAACCGGAGTCTTAATGTAACCAAAGAAGCCCTGATAATCGGAATAGGAATTGTCTATTTCTACGTTTCTAATTTCTACGTTTTTTCCATCGAAATGCCCGGTGAATTCATCTGAAGAAGTGCCGATTGGCGAACAAGTTTTTCCGTTCATATCGAGATAAGTCCCGCCGGTCAGTTCAATTTCGATGTAGTCATCCCAGTAGGAATCGTCTGTCATAATAGTTTCAAGATCAGTTTCATTTTCAATAACCCATGGGTCTGCCTGCGAGCCGCTTCCGCCCATTGCAAAAAGCCCTGCCGGAAGAAAAATAACGGCAAGAGCAGCATAAATCCAATAATTCTTCATAACTTACCCTATAATTAAATACTAATAAATAAATAATTGTTTATTATATAATAATTTTATAATATAGTATAATTTCTTTTATTATCAAAATATTAGATAGATATTCTTAAAAAGGATATTAATATATGCACAAATAATAAATTTAATTATATTTAGAATATATTTCAATAATAAATAACAACTTGTTCAAGAAGGAAGATATTAACAGATGAAACAGACATGATTCCTCAGGAAGAGATCCCCCAACCCCCTTATAAATAAGGAGGCTTTAAAAATGCTGCTCCCTCCCTTATGGAATGGAAAGATGGACTCCACTTTAGAAGTGGAGTCCATCTCGAGAAACACAGCAATAAAGGGGCTGCTCCCTCCCTTACTTATAATAATGGGGTTTATTAAATCTTATATTATAAATGCTTTAGCCAAAAATATAATTAACTCA
>CAZOBD010000072.1:0-19489 GCA_964577665.1 uncultured Hyphomicrobiales bacterium | reverse complement strand
TATATGGCAAATCTACTAAAAATAATCATCCCCTTGGGTGATTTCCCTTATCATGGGCGTTTCTTCTGTTTATTTTTACTTTCGGCTTCAGATGTGCAACTTCTGCGAGATGTCTGACATCTTTTTGCACCTCATTCCCAAACTCCGATAAGGTTAAAGTAGGGAACAGACATGCCTGTTTCCCTACTTTAACTACATTCTTAATTTCCCTCCCCTTGGGGAGGGCCGGGGTGGGGTCTCTTCAGGTTTTTCATTTACATTACGTTTTTTAAATTTTTTAGCACCTCATTCCCAAACTCCGATTTAGGAATGTACTTTTCTTTCAAAACTCTTTTTTGGATTAACTCTCAAATAATCATCCGCTTTGCCATCTCGAAAGTTTGTTTTTCGGTATCTCAAGTATAGATAATACATTTTAAAGTATCACCTTACAACTCGCAGTGTTTCAGTAATTCTGCTGCCGCCGGATTTGACAGTTATGAAATAAATGCCGGGAGCAAGTTCAGAAGTGTTAAGCCTGTAATGAATACCTGCATCTGCCGAGGTTTGCTTTATTTGAACGGCGCTTAACTTCCGTCCGAATAAGTTACTGACTGAAATCTCCGGCGTACCGAAGTTACCGTCAGAAAGGGAAATTTCAGCAAATTCATTGCAGGGATTCGGATAGATGCTTATTTCTCCACCTCTGCCATAAGAAAATTCCCGTACTGAAAGGAACTGATTTTTACAGGGCACCTGCCAGTCGAACACAAGATGCTCCTGCCACGCCTTGCCCGTGCCTGCCGTAACACCGAGGAACACGTATTCGCCGCCTTCGGAAAGAAGATAATCCGAAAGAACAAAATCCTCTATGGTCAGAATCGGCGCCGACATGCTGCGTGAATCACTCAGATAAACTTTAAATTTCCGCTCATCCTGAATATATTCGATTTTCATCCAATATGTTTTGTCATGTATTATTTCAGGAATTTCCGTACTTATGCCTAATGTCTGTTTTAAAAGCTCGTGTACTGGACTGTTTGGCTCCGGTCCGAGAGACTGCACTGCAACGTGATTCCCGTCAGGATCATAAGGGTTTTGGAAAAGGTCAATTTCAACGGCAATGCTGTTTCTTATGCCTGCATAGCCGATAGCTTTTCCGAAATCTCCCAAAATCGGATAATTATGATTCTGCATTACGAATGCAATACCGTCTGCTCCGGGTACTGAATTCTCATGATGCTCCGTTCCGTTATCGCCGTACCGGGTTTGAAATGCAAAAGTGATTTGAAAATCTTCCAAAACAGAGAACTTGTTTTTAAGCCACACCGAACCGCCGTTCCATAAACGCGCTTCTGTCAATTTAATAAATTCATCTTCTCTTTTTGCTTCACCTGTGAAAATAAAGCTGCTGTCGCCGGGATTAATAAAAGATTCCGCTACGAGAATATTTATCTTTGCCGTGTCAGAATAAACAGTTTTTTCCGCCAGCCCGGTATATTCAGCAAAGAAGCTGTATTGACCCGAATTTATCGGTAAAGCATTTTTTATTAGGACATTACGAGCAGAGGAAGAAAAACCGTCGGGACCCTTCCAGAAAAATTCACCATCGGGTACACCTTCCGCAAAAATTTCCAGATTGTCCCCTTCGCATACCGGCGCATTTGTACTGAGCTTTGGAATGAATTTATATCCTTCGGCAAAAAGCTGTACTTTTGCGGGGGAACCTGTTCCCTCAAATTCAAATTCGAGTTCGCCGCTCGTCCTTCCGATGTGTTTGGATTTAAACCGGAGCTTCATCTCGCGGCTTTCTTCAGGCTGTAAAGTAAAACTTCCCCCTCCGCTTAATATTTTAAACTGCTCATTGTCAGGTCCCCCATTAAAAACATTTTTTATATCAAGCCTTTCAGAACTGATATTTTTTATAACTGCGCTTATAGTCGTATCTTTTTCTATTCCAAGATATACTCTGCCGAAATCAATAATATTATCACTAATTTCAATCGTTTTTTCAATGCCTTCGCCGGAAATATAGCCGTAAAAAGCCCCCGCAGTAGTATTAACGTTTACTTTATCAAACAGCGAACCTTGCTGCTGGGGGATAAAACGAAATTCAACGTCCCTGCTTTCTCCCGGGGCTATTTCTTCGTCAATGATATTACTTACAACAGCAAAATTATTCCCTGCGTTTCCTGTAATTGATACATTTTTAATTGTCGTTTTATATGACCCCGTATTTTTTATGTAACCGGTTATTACAGAATCTTTCATACTTCCCACGGTTAGTCTCCCCATATCAATGCTTTCAGTTTGTATTTCAGGCATTGCAATAGACCAGAGGCTGTCCGATTCATCAGAAATTCGCTTTTTAATATCTTTTTCATCTTCAATATTCCATATTTTCAAAGTTCCGTCATAAGAGCACCCAGCAAGTTTACTGCCGTCTTCGTTCCATTTTATATCCGTAATATGATTGAAATAACCGTGGATTTCTTCAATTTTCTGCAATGTATTCATATCCCAAATACTGATTGTCCTGTTATTTGCCGAAGCCAGCAAAGAGCCGCCGGGACTGAATCTGACCCTGCTGTGCTGCACTTCCCAGTAGTCATCAAATGCGGCAATTCTGCTCCAGTTTTCAGTTTCATATATATAGAGGCTGTCTTTCTGCAGAGAGTAAGCAATTTTAGAACCGTCGCCGCTCCAGTGTATCGAACCGAAATACTTCATAGTATTTCCAAATTCCTTAAGAAGTTCGCCGGTTTCAGCATCCCATATCATAACATCTGAATTTTTACCGTTGGTGGCTATCTTTTTACCGTCGGGACTCCATGCAAAAGTATAGACCTGAAAATTATATTTATCAAAATCGAGCAGTACATTACCGTTTTCATCCCATAATTTAAACAGATTATGGTAGCATCCCGCCAGCTTATTACCGTCTGGGCTGAAGGCGATATCCCTTACCGAGCCCTGCTCGAGTTGAATTGTGTTTTTTGTAGTTCTGTTTATGTAATCATATATTATAACGGCGCCGCTTACACCAATGGCAGCAAGCGATTTAGCGGGATTGACCGAAAAACCGAAATTTCTGCTGTCCAGATTCTCGTAGTAATCAGGATTTCCAGATGCCGCATCCCAGCAGAAAAGAACTGCATCATTGTTAACGGTCAGGATTTTTGAATTATTACTGCTCCAGCCGCAGTTTTCCAAACCTCCGGTACGCTTGTCAATGTTATTGTAAACTGTGCCTGACAGACTGCCGCCGGAGGTGTTGAATATCTTAAGATCATAATATGAAGAGACAGCCAGAAAATTACCGGCTGAGCTGATACTAAGATTACCAAGATTAGGAAAACCGTCTTCGCTTGTCCACAGCACATTTCCTGTTTCGGCATCGCATTTTTCTATACCATAACTATATGATTGCATTTTTTTAACCGTATAAAGGTCTTTACCGTCTAAGCTCCATACAGGCGAAGCATTTCCCGATATAATATATTTAATATTGATGCTGTCTGAATTAATAACGTAAGTATTATTCAGCCCGCTGCTTCTGTAATAAGACGCTGCAAAATACTTTCCGTCCGGACTCCACTTAATATCATTTAATCCGTAAACCGGATGGTCGGGTATTTGCTCAAATTTCTTTCTTAAAATGACTTTCCCGGAAAGTGCATCCCACAGAATAATGTAATTGCCTTTTACGCCGGCAATTTGAGTGCCGTCAGGTTTCCATGCCGCATCTGTGATTTCCGAATTGTCATCAAAAGCTTTTTCAAGAGTAATAAGTTTTTCACCGCTTGTGTAGCTGTATATCTCCGGCAAAGCGGTATTTCCCGTGAGGACAAACCTGTCGTCAACCGGACTGCATGTCATATTGCCGGCATTGCTGACATAAATAGTTACCAGCTTTTTATATGAATCTGCATCCATTACCCATATCTGATTCAAATTGGAATTATAGACAAGTAAATACAAACCATCGAAAGAAAATGCGGCTTTTTGGGAGTAAAGTAGAGGCTGATAATTTGTAATAAAAGAAGTTGCCGGATCAGCTATCCAAACACCGTTGATATTACTTATAAGCAATTCAGTGCTGTTGGGACGAAACAAAGGAACCGGAGCAGTGCCGAAGCCCATGCAGAGCATATCCGGCAGTTTCTTTTCTTCATAAAGCGATACTTCCATAATGCAGCTGTCACTTCCGGGAGGGGGAACGTTTTCCCAAAGGTATTTTAATCCTGAGGCTGTCTCTTCAATAGTTACCCAATCTTTGCCTGCGTTCCTCGAGTATCTGAGAGTAACGGTATCCTGAGGGAGTATGCCTTCCCATTCAATTTCCGAGATGGAACCTGCCGGTATTTTTTCACCTCCGTTCGGTTTTATTATCCTTAATCCTTTTTTTCCTGAGTTATAACCGGGAATGCCGCCGGTCAGATAAAAATATGCATCGCAGGGTTCGGCTTTTATATCCATGCGGCAATAATTGTATGAACTGTCTTCAGGCGAATAACTAACAGTCAGTTCAATGCTTTTGCCTTTTTCAAGAAAGAAGCTCCGGGGAGATACCGAAAAAAGCGGATTTGTAGAAATAATGTCCGTTACGCTAAAATCCTTCTTTTCCGCAGTAACCGTCAATTTTTTTACGGAATCTTCCCCCGGCTCTATTTCTTTGAAACTGTATCCTGAAGGAGTTATTTTCAGCCTTGGCAGTTCTTCTTTCGGAGGTTTATAGGTTATTTGATTATCGAGGGAAAATGTTTTAAAGCTGATATTTGCAGTTATTTCGCCGGAAAAGCAGTGTACGCCTGTTTCCCATTCTATTGTACAGGGTTCGCCGCCCTGTGCAGCCATAAAAATACGGATGTAGGCTTCTTCCGCCTGTTTTTCCGTGCTGATGTTTTCAAACCAAAAGCCTCCTGTTTCTTCGGAAATCTCTTTGAGGATATATGGGCAGCTTTGATTGAGGACAACGCAGTAAATTACTGCATTTATTTCTTTTGCTTTTTGAATAATTGCATTTTCTTCGGCATTTGCCCTTCCGTCTGTCAGAAATACAATAACTTTCTTGTGTCTGCCTTTTTCTGCGGCAAGAAGCGCTCCCGCTTTGGGATCAATAAAGCCTGCATTGAAGTCGGTGCCTCCCTTCGGACGAAGTTTTTCAACTGCCTCAAGGAGAACTTCTTTATCGGTTGTAAAATCCTGATTCATATAATTCTTGCTGTCAAAGCTCGTAAGGGCGCACTCAGATTTACCGAGCGGTATGGAGTTTACCCACAGCCGGCATGCTTTTTTAGCCATTTCCATATTTAATCCGCCCATAGAACCGGAAACATCAACGGTAAGAACAGAAGAAATTCTTTGTACCGGTTTTGGGAGAGGGCAGGAAACCCTTAAAATTTCCCTTTTTTCACCGCCCTCCCTTATTTCAAAATCGGCAGGTTCCTGATTGTAAACTTGATTACCGTCTTTATCAAAAATGTAAAATTTAGCTGAAATAACCGGATAGTTTACAGCATTGGCTTTAAACACATTGAAATTCTGAGCGTTTAAAACAATAAAAGGTAAAAGCATAAAAACAAAGATAGTCTTTTTCATTGCAGCTCCTATTTTAAAGATAAAACCATATTAATTATTAACACAAAAAAAATGAAAACATCACAAAAAAAATGAAAATATCCTAAAAATACGGATGTTTATTAAAAAACCATACACTTCTTTTACACAGTTTTAATTTTATCTTAGTATTTATTGCAAAAAATCTTAAATTTGCTATTTACAATTGCTGTTGAATTTTTTTTTTATATCAATAAATGTAAGGATTTCAGATGAAAGAAAAAGCATTGGACAAATTCCTAAGATATGCAAAAATTGATACCCGCTCCGACGACACTAACCTTGACGAAACACCCAGCACCAAGAAACAATTCGACCTCGCCAACATCCTCGCAGATGAGCTCAAAGCAATGGGAGCGAGCGATGTTTCCATAGATGATCACTGCTACGTGACGGCTTCCATTCCTTCAAACATCCCTCCCGGCGACTCCGCTTATGGCAAAGTGCCTCCGGTCGGTTTTCTGGCGCATGTGGATACTTCGCCCGATGTAAGCGGCAAAGACGTAAAGCCGCAGATCATAGAGAACTATCAGGGAGGAGATATAACTTTACCGGGCGATCCGGACATTGTAATCAGTGAAGATGAGAATCCCGGTCTGAAAGTTTGCAAAGGACACACAATAGTTACAAGCGACGGCACCACACTTCTCGGTGCAGACGACAAAGCCGGAGTGGCAGCCGTGATGACTATGGCTGAAACTCTTTTAAACGACCCGAGTATTATACACGGCGATATAAAAATCGCATTTACTCCCGATGAGGAAATAGGTCAAGGCACGAAATATTTCGATATAAAGAAATTCGGCGCCAAGTACGCTTATACAATCGACGGCGAACTGCCCGGAGAACTTAATAAAGAAACTTTCAGCGCAGATGCCGCCACTATTACTATTGAGGGACGCGACATACATCCCGGCAATGCAAAGGACATAATGGTAAACTCTATCAGAGCAATGGCGGACATTATCGCAAAAATGCCCCGCGATATGGCTCCCGAAACGACTGAAGGCTACGAACCTTATATCCACCCTCATTCATTGACGGGCAGCGTAAGCGAATCGACATTGAAAATTCTCTTCCGCGATTTTAAATCTGAGGGGCTGAAAGAGCAGAGGGACATCATGGAAAAAATTATTGCAGAGGTACAGCCCGCCCATCCAAAAGCAAAAATCAAGCTTGAAATAAAAGAGCAGTACCGAAACATGCACGACGAACTAACGCGCCATCCTCTGGTTACAGAATGCCTTTGGGAAGCATCAGAAAGAGCAGGAGCAAAACCCTACTGGAAACCGATACGCGGAGGTACAGACGGCTCCCGCCTGACTGAAATGGGACTACCCACGCCGAATATTTACGGGGGAGGACAGAATTTCCACAGCAAAACAGAGTGGCTCTCCGTTGATGCTATGAACACAGCCGTAAACACCGTGATAAATCTTGTACAGATTTGGGTGGAAAAATCGAGATAATCCCTTCGAAAGATAAAATTTTTTTTGAATAAATTTTTAAGGAAGTTAGATGGATCCTGATTTGTCAAAAAGCGGACTACCCGAAAATGCTTACAGGGAACTGAAGCAGGGCGAAGTTTACCGTCCCGTGATGTCTCCCGAGTACAAGTTCCCCGAAGTAACCCCCTGGTCAGTTGCCTGGGGTCTGGTAATGGCGGTTATATTTTCCGCGGCGGCGGCATACTCCGGCTTGAAAATCGGTCAGGTGCTGGAGGCAGCCATCCCGATTTCAATCATTGCCGTAGGAGCATCCACCTTTTTCAAAAAGAAAAAAGCACTGGGGCAGAACGTCATTATTCAGTCAATTGGCGCCAGCTCGGGCGTAATAGTTGCAGGTGCAATTTTCACTATACCCGCACTGTATATACTCGACCTTGATGTGAGTTTTTTACAGATATTCTTTTCCTCCCTTCTCGGAGGTTTTCTCGGGATATTGTTCCTGATACCTTTCAGGAAATATTTTGTTAAGGATATGCACGGAAAATTCCCCTTTCCGGAAGCGACCGCCACCACAGAAATTCTGATTACGGGAGAAAAAGGCGGCAAGCAAGCCGGAGTTTTAATTGCCAGCGGCTTAATTGGCGGCTTGTACGATTTCCTTTTCACTTCCTTGAAGCTCTGGGAAGAAGTTTTTACATCGAGGGTCATTCCTTTCGGGCAGCATCTCGCCGAAAAATATAAAATGCTCTTCCAGATGAATGTCAGTTCTATGATTCTGGGCTTCGGCTATCTGGTCGGCTTAAAGTTTTCAACAATCATAGCCGTCGGCTCTCTGCTTTCGTGGTTTGTGTTTATTCCGCTTATCAATCAGGTTGGAATAATAGCTGCAGGTCCGGAGGGAACAAATGTATTCGGAGCAATGAGTGCGGAGAGCATTTTTAATAACTATGTAAGACCTATAGGTATAGGTGCAATAGCCATGGCAGGTATTATCGGTATTTTGAAATCATCATCCGTCATAGGCAGCGCTTTTTCACTTGCATTCAAAGGCTTAACGGGCGGCAAAACGGGTAAAACGGAAGATGAACTCCGTACCCAAAAAGATATTAAGATGAATTTCCTTATTGTGCTCATACTCTTTACGATTATTTTAATTTTCATCTTCCTTGCCACCGGAGTTAATATTTCTTTAACGCAGGCTGTCGTTGCGCTTTTAACTGTGGTGATAATAGCATTCTTATTTACAACTGTAGCCGCAAACGCTATTGCTATTGTCGGTACGAATCCTGTTTCGGGTATGACTTTGATGACTTTGATTTTATCGTCGATAGTCCTTGTATCAGTCGGCTTGACAGGCGAGCAGGGCATGATAAGCGCTCTTATTATCGGCGGAATTGTCTGCACGGCTCTTTCAATGGCAGGCGGTTTCATTACGGATTTGAAAATCGGTTACTGGCTCGGCTCTACGCCTGTTAAGCAGGAGTCATGGAAATTTCTGGGAACACTTGTTTCCGCGGCAACGGTCGGAGTTGTTATTTTCATATTAAATGAAGCATACGGCTTTGTGCCGGGACCGGACAATCCCGATCCCTTGGTAGCTCCTCAGGCAAATGCCATGGCGGCGGTCATACAGCCTTTGATGTCCCCCGGCGCACAGGTTCACTGGATGCTTTACATAGTCGGCGCCATAATCGCTCTTCTGTTAAATGCTTTGAGTATATCTCCGCTTGCTTTTGCACTCGGAATGTACCTGCCCTTGCACTTGAACACGCCTTTACTCGTCGGTGGTATAGTTTCGCACATTGTTAAAAAATCTTCTACTGATAAAAAGCTGGTAAACGCCCGCAATCAGAGAGGAACGCTTATAGCATCGGGCTTTATCGCAGGTGCTGCTATTTTTGGCGTCATCGGCGCATTGCTGAAGTTCTTTAAGGTTGACCTCGAGCTTGCTCATTGGGGACACGGCGATCCTACGGCGGAAATAATTGCCATTCTTGTATTCGGCGCTTTGATAGCATACAAATTCTTTGAAATTTACAGAGCAAAAAGAGATGACTAAAACTTCTTATTTTTTATAAAGCAGAAACCGGCTCAGAAGACAAATTTTGTCATTCTGAGCCTTATGCTGAACTTGATTCAGTATAGTTTCAGAATCCATTTTTTGTGAAAAATCACCGATTATGGATTCCGTGCCAAGCGCGGAATGACATATTTATTGCTTTTTTTATTAAGCCACAATTAAGTGTTTTTTTTACGGGAAAACGGGAAAACATTTTGAAAGAAGGCGTAAAGACATTTATTAAATATTTGATAACGATTGCTCTTATTGTGGTCGCGGCATATTATTCAATTAAAGATATAGCCATGGAAGACCTGATAGGCGCACTTATCAATGCCAATTATCTATGGGTAGTACTTTCTATTCCTGTCATTCTTCTTGCTCACTGGATAAGAGCAGTGAGATGGAAAACCATGCTGAAGCCTCTTATAAAAAAAGCTTCTATTTTCAAGCTTTTCAAAGCAGTGATGATTGGCTATGCGGCAAACAGCGTTACTCCCCGCGGAGGGGAGCTTCTGCGTCCCTATATTTACGCCCGCGAAGAAAATATTTCAGGTTCTAGCGCCTTAGGAACTATTGTCGTAGAACGGTTTTTGGATTTACTGACCCTGCTGTTAGTTTTTCTGATATCACTGCTGATGTTCCACGATTTAATCATCCGGGCGCTGAGCCAGACTTTCAATGAAATGGGCGGTTCTTTCGACCCTAATAAAGTAATTTTCATAGCGGGAATAATAGCTCTTGTTCTGATATTCAGCTTCTACCCGCCCTTTTACAATTTCCTGCTGAAGATAACAATAAAGCCTTTTTCCAATCATTTTTATCTGAAAATAAAAGGCTATTTTGACCGCTTCCGCAAAGGTTTCGGAATTATCAAAGACCCTTCTGAATACACAAAGATTGGTATTTATTCGATAGGAATATGGATTTGCTACGGCATACCGAATTATCTTATGTTCTTTTCTTTTGATTTTCAGTCCCGTCTCAATCTCGGAATAGGGGACGCACTGCTTTTGCTTGTAGTCGTCGGGCTTGCTTTTTTAATAGCGCCTACTCCGGGAGCTATCGGCGTTCACCACATTGTCGTTTCAAAAGCCATGATTGTCCTTTACGGCATTACGCATAAGGAAGCATTGGCTTATGCTATTCTAACCCATGCTATTAATTATGTAGTAAATACCATTACAGGCGGATTCTTTTATCTTAAAAAGGACAAAAACATTCATCTGGACGAAATGAATCTGGAGGAACTTGAAAAAGAAAATCCTGAAAAAAATCAATAACATTTTACCACAGGAGTCTGCCCGGTTTTGAGTTTTTCAAGAGTGTGCGCCGTTTTTTGTTTTATACGGAATACTTCACTTACCCTTGAGTAACAGCCTGAGAGTACTCTGAAGAAAACCACTTCATTATCTGGATTCTTCCACTTATCTATGTAAATTTCTTCCTCAATTTCCGAAGCAATTCTTTCTAAAGCCGCTTCCGCTTCGGTTTTGTTTTGCGTTGAGTAAAATATCAAATAGCAGCATTCATATATTTTTTCAGACAGGTCATCATTTACTTCATTTAATACGGGGTCTTCCGCCGGTATAACCCGCTCTGTTTCCACCGGCACGAATTTTTCTATGATAACGGTATCTATCCGTACTTCTTCCTTTTTGGCAGGCGGATTAAAATCATAAGCAATTGATATGCAAGCAGTAATTCTGCTGATTTTATCTTTTAAATCGGGAATTCTGTTTTCAGGATCGCCAATGCCGAGACTTGCCTGATTTAGATGATAAACATAACCGATTTCAGGGCGAATAATAATATTTCTAAAAAACCTGAAATCGTATGATAATGAGGCGCTGATGCCTTGATATTCGGATTCGCTTATCTCTTCGTTGAACTCGTTTCTCGTATCACTTTGGTTAAGGAACTTAACGCCGTCAGTTATATCTTTATCGCTCAGTTTTTCAAAAGAATAGTATCTGTTTTCTGTGTAAAATCCCATCTCGTAACCAATATTGAATCTGAACGGAAAAAGTCTGAAAGGAATGATGCTTATTGCCGGGTTAAAAGAAATCATTGTCAAGTCCGTATCAAAGTTATGGATTATTTCTACTTCCCTGTCAACTCTCTGCAGCAGATGAATAACCTGAATGGTTGTTCTTTCGGGGGACTGCATAAAAGCTCCGATTTGTGTATATCCGCACCCGAGCCGGAAATCCAAGAAAGGAAACAAAGCGGTTTCTCCGTATATGAAAAATTGAGGTTCAGTGCTTGACACGTCCTGATATTTTACACCCTGCGCAGCAGAGCTTTGTGTTTGAAGGAAATCTACGGAATGCCGGTTGTTCGTAATGCCGCCGCCTGCTCCCAGTCTCATGTCAACTGAAAAAGCGCCCGAGAATGTAAATATTACAGTAAAAATACTTAAAAGTATTACCTTTATCAGGTCTGTTTTTGTATGTTTCATAGAAATCATTTCTGTTATTTACTTTACAAAATATAAAAAATACAATCTAAGCATTTTTCTGAAATGTAAAAACATAGATTGCTTTGGCTGAATAAAAAACAAAGAGAAAATATATTTTGATAAAAACAGTCTTTTTATAGTGGAAATATTTTTCTAATAAGACTAAAAGACACAGTATAAATGAAGAATTTCAGATTTGCTTTGATTGCCGCTCTATTGATATTCGGAGGTTTTCTGCTCACAGGATACAGCGACAGCTACTATTTTAAAATAAATAAATCCTTCGATATTTTCGGAGAAACATTTCGCAAGATCAGCACAAGCTATGTGCATGAAATCGATCCCGAATACTTGATGAAAGACGGCATAAACGGAATGCTTGAGAACCTCGATCCGTACACTGTTTTTATCGACGAAACCGACAGTGAAAACATAGAATTAATAACCTACGGGAGATACACTGGGCTTGGCATAACGGTTTCAAACATGGACGGAAAAATGACCATTACGGGAGTACGCGAAGATTATCCCGCCGCAAAATCCGGTATTCGTATCGGTGACCGTATTTTACGTCTTGACAGCGTAAAAGTCTTAGAAAAACCTACATCGGAACTCAGGCAGTACACCCGCGGGAAGGAAGGCAGCAGGCTTGATATTTTCATTTTAAGAGACGGATTGGATGACACTCTGAAATTTACGGTAACCCGCGCCAGAATACAGCTCGATAATATTCCATACTCGGGGATTGTTGATGACAGCATTGCTTACATCAGACTTGACCGTTTTTCTAAAGGCAGCGCCGAAGACATACGCTCCGCAATATATGAACTGCGAAGAAAAACCGAGCTGAAAGGGCTTATACTCGATTTGCGAGGTAATCCCGGAGGCATAATGGAATCAGCCATAGGAACTTGCGAAATTTTCATTGAAGAAGGAAATGAAATTGTATCAACAAAAGGGAGAAATGAAAGCCGAAACCGAACATATAAGTCAGTTGCCAAACCTGTAGAACCGGATATCCCGCTTGCTGTTTTAATAGACAGGGGCAGCGCCAGCGCCAGTGAAATCGTAGCCGGTGCAATTCAGGATATGGACAGGGGAATCATTATCGGCGAAAACTCCGTAGGCAAAGGACTTGTGCAGACTGTTTTTAATCTTCCCTACAAAACAAATTTGAAAGTAACCACAGCGAAATACTACACTCCTTCGGGAAGGTCTATTCAAAAAATAGATTATTCTCCTGAACATAAGGATTCTGCCGTCCGGGATACCAATTATTTTTACACAAAAAACGGCAGGCTTGTGCCTGAGCTTGACGGGATACAGCCCGACACGATTGTTCATTATAAAGATTACCCAGATTTTATCGACAAGCTGGAAGATGAAAATATGATTTTCAATTTTGCGAATATATACAGAACTAAGCATGACACAATTGGCAAAGATTTTGACGTCAAAAGCTTAGTCAATGAATTTAAAAAATTTATTAAAGAAAAGGGATTTGAATATAAATCTCCGCTTTACGAAAAGTTAGATGAACTAAAGGCGGTCGCCGAAGAAAAACCTTATAAAAACGGAGTGCTGAAAAAAATAAAGAATCTGGAAGACGAAATACTTTCCGGAAGAGCTGATTATGTGGAAATATACAAAGAAGAAATAGCAGAACTGCTTGAGTACGAAATACTCAGCCGGTACATGTTTGAAAAAGAGCTTACAGGCAGGTTCTTATCAAGAGATATACATGTTGAAACAGCCCTTGAGCTGTTAAAACCGGTAAAATATTATGAGATTTTATCTTCCGGCACTAAGAAATAATATTGAGGAAATATATAATAAAGCTTTTAGAATATTTACATTAATGTTATTTTTGCTGTTTTATTAATTGCAGGAACTTTAACAACAACTTTTATATAAATCTTTTGCTTGTATCGAAACATCGGCAATAGCTGAAAACAATAACCGTCAATAAATTGTCTTAATAAGTAAATAACTGAAAAATATAAATATTAAAACACAAACGGAGCCTACATGAGGATTACCAAACAATACACTAACAGGGAAAGCCAGTCTTTAGATAAATACCTACAGGAAATAGGCAGGGTGGAGCTGTTAACTCCTGATGACGAAATAGACCTAGCCCGCCGGATAAAAAAAGGCGGACCTCAGGGCACCTTAGCTTTGGAAAGGCTGGTAAAGGCAAATCTCCGGTTTGTTGTATCCGTTGCTAAACAGTATCAAAATCAAGGTCTTTCGCTCGGTGATCTTATCAACGAAGGAAACCTCGGGCTTATCAAAGCCGCCAAAAGATTTGACGAAACCCGCGGATTTAAGTTTATCTCCTACGCCGTTTGGTGGATTCGGCAGTCCATTTTGCAGGCGCTTGCCGAGCAGTCAAGGATTGTCCGCCTCCCGCTGAACAGGGTAGGCGCACTCAACAAAATCGGCAAGAAATTCAGCGAACTTGAGCAGAAATACGAACGCGAACCTACCGCTCAGGAAATCGCCGAACAGCTCGAGATGACTATACCCGAAATAGCTGAAACTATTAAGATTTCCGGCAGACACCTTTCCGTGGATGCTCCTTTCGTTTCAGGCGAGGACAACCGCCTTCTGGATATTCTGCCCAACGAGCAGCAGCCTCCGCCCGATTCAGAACTGATACGGGAGTCTCTCCGCGTTGAAGTACAGCAGGTTCTTACTACTCTTCACGAAAGAGAAGCTGAAGTAATCAGGCTTTATTTCGGACTTGACGGGCAGTGCCTCACTTTGGAAGAAATAGGCGAAAAGTTCAATCTGACCCGCGAAAGAGTCCGCCAGATAAAGGAAAAAGCAATAAGACGGCTGCGCCATGCTTCACGCTCTAAAGCCCTAAGGTCATATTTGGGGTAATTGCGTTTTTTTTTGTTGGGAAAGGTGTGCGCTAATTCTAAAATGCGGGCACCTTTTTCTTGTTATTATTCTTGTGGATACATCCTAAACTACTACCAAGGTATCAGCTTATTAAAATCGGAATCGTCGATTCGTATTATCTCCATTTTATTTTTTCCGGCAAAAAGGACCGCCCCGTTTGGATTATAGACAGGCGGCAGCGTAATCATAGGCGCCTGGCTCATGCTTACTTGGCTTTCATACACTCCGTCTTTGCGCATGTAAAACATCCCTGATGCGTCTTCCTGCTGTCCGAAAAATGCAATTCGGTCAGTGCCTATCATCAAAGGTGAAGCTATGGCAGCTTCGAAAAAGAGTTTCCATTTCAAATTAAAATCCTTATCATAACAGAAAACTCCGCTCATTTCTCTTCCCACACCCGCATTGTATCCGCCTGCCAGTAAATCTTCGTTTTTTGTTAAGGATATATGTCTCGGTGTTATGGCTATGCCGATTTCTTTAAGAATCTTTCCGTTTGTGTCGAGCACAACTATGGAATTTAATTTATTGCCCTTTATATTCTTGAATCCGGGTATATAGATGCGGTTTTTGTAAACTGCCGGATTTCCAATCAATCTTGTGCCGGGGATACCAGATTTCCAAAGCTCATTTCCGTCAGGCATCAGGCAGACTACGGTGTCAGATTTTCCGAATTCATTGTGAGACAAGGGCAGAATAATTTTGCCGGATTCGCTCGCCGCAAACATATCGGCGGGCGACAACTCATATTTTTTTGACCACAGCTCTTTTCCTTTGAAATCATATTTTTTGAAAGTACCGTTGTTCACGGCACACAGGATGCCGTCTTTTTGGGCAAGGAGATTGGAAAAAAGAGCAAAACGCGGCATCGTATCGATAATGGATTTCTTCCATCGTATTTTTCCGCCGGGAGAAATCGAATAAAGCTTCCCGGAAGAGCCGATAACATAAATATTCTGCATTGGGTCAGCACACATTTGTGCTGCCGCGGCGTCTCCACCGTCTAATTTTACTAACCAGTCAAAAGTGCGGTTTTGCAGACATACTACCGCCCCCGATGCATTGGCAACTGCCATTTTGTCGGAACTTAAAAGCAGAGGAGAGGTTATGGCTCCGCTTGTATCGGGTATATCGCGGAACTCATCGATAAAAATAGTAAAGCGGTAAAATTTGCCCCATTCTTCATAAGAGTTAGTCCTGCCTGCTCCGCCAAATTGATTGACAGGCTGTCCCTCAAAGGATACTTCCCCTGTACATGAAGCAAGCAAAAACGATACGGTCAGATATAAAAAATACTTAATCATATTCATACTCTGCTTTTTGTTAAACTTCTCCTGTTTCCGCATGTTTTTTGAAACGAAAAGGAATGATATTTGTTTGAATAAATAAATTTTTGTGATTATCAACATTCTCTTAAATTTGCCTTTGTATAATTTGTTAATTTTCGCAAAAGAAAAATGAATAAAATAAAATACTTTTTCTTGGCATTGCTTGTCAATTTCATGATTTCCTGCGAAGAAGACGGCACCGGCGGGCTGCTTCCTTTGTATCTTAACGACCTTTCGCCGCGTCAGGTTTATCCCGGTCAGAAGATTAGGCTTTTCGGACAGGGCTTCGGTGAAAAGCATGATTCGAGTTATGTGCTTTTTGATACGTTAAAGATTCCGTCTGCCGAATGTATAGAGTGGACTTCAGCTTCCATAGTATTTATAACTCCCGAAACCGAAGAAGGCGAGTTATCTGTTAAGGTAATGAAAGATTCGGAAGAAAGTAATGCTTTGAAAGTAACAGCAGCGGCATATCCGCCGGTGGAAATCGTCGAAATGCGTCCCGGAAGCTTTTTAATCGGTTCCGAAACAGGTTTTGCCAATGAACGTCCCGTTCGTGAAGTATTGATTACTAAGACATTTTATATCTCAAAATACGAAATTTCGGCGGCGCAGTATGCTTTGATAACAGGCGGTGATTTGGAAGAAATCGAAGATTTCTATCTTCCTGCCGCGGGAGTTAGCTGGAGACAGGCAGCGGAGTTTTGCAATCTTCTTTCCGAAGCAGAAGGCTTTGAAAAATGTTATGAGTTTCACGAGGCACGCGAAGTATATTGGCTGACTGAAAGAAACGGCTGGCGCCTGCCCACCGAAGCCGAATGGGAATATGCCTGCCGGGCAGGAACACAATCGGATTTTGCGGGCAGCGGTTTGCCTGAGGATATGGCATGGTACAATTCAAATTCCGGTTTTAAACCTCACCCTTCCGGTGAAAAACAACCTAATGCATGGGGCATATACGACATGCACGGCAATCTTTGGGAATGGTGCTGGGATTTTTACGGAGATACTTACTACAAAGAAATTCCCGAAACTGACCCCATAGGACCTAACAGCGGCTCCAGGCGGGTAATTCGCGGGGGAGCTTTTGATCAAGGGGAAGTCTTTTGCCGCTCATCAAACCGTACATATCCACCCGGAGATGATTTCGAAAAAGCAGGTATCAGAATAGTAAGAACTAAAAACAACTGAAAATATATCTAAAGTTCCATAATTCAACTTTCTGGCTTGTGAATAAATAACAACAAACATCTCATTAGGCACTTAATGCGGATTTTTACAGCATTGAAAAACCGGTAAGAAAATGATAATGTTATTTCTGCAGATGAAAACATCCATGATTTGGGAAAATCACCCAAGGGGATGATTATTTTTAATAGATTTGCCATATATTGAAGAAAAATATTAAAAAAAAGTA
Source organism: uncultured Hyphomicrobiales bacterium (assembly GCA_964577665.1). GTDB lineage: Bacteria > Bacteroidota > Ignavibacteria > Kapaibacteriales > UBA2268 > CAYVTD01. Next base: position 2,271 of record CAZOBD010000072.1, on the reverse strand, counting down.
ATGTAAATTAAAAACCGGAAGAGACCCCGCCCCGGCCCTCCCCAAGGGGAGGGAGCAAGATCATTGAATTCCCTTCCTTTGGGGAGGATTAGGGTGGGGCTTAAAATAAACAGATGAAATTAATTTACTCTTTGCGGGCTTCCAGACCGGCAATGGCTGCTGCCACGGAGGCGTCGCCGGTAACGTTGGTAACGGTGCGCATCATATCGAGTATTCTGTCAACACCTAAAATCAGAGCGATTCCTTCCGCCGGAATATGCACCGCCTGAAGAATCATTACAAGCATTATTATGCCCACTCCCGGAACGGGAGCAGTACCTATTGAAGCCAGCACTGCGGTTAAAACTACCGTAAGCTGCTGTGTTATGTCAAGGTCAAGACCATACACCTGCCCGATGAAAACAGCCGCTACGCCCTGATAAAGGGCAGTGCCGTCCATGTTGATTGTAGCGCCGAGCGGAAGGACGAATCCGGTTACCTGCTTGGGAAGACCGAGATTTTTTTCGGTACATTCAAACGTAACGGGCAAAGTAGCCGCACTCGAGCTTGTGCTGAAGCCGATTGCCTGAGCATTCCTTATGCCCTTGAAAAAATGCAGCAGGTTCATCTTACCGAAGAATTTGACCAGAAGCGAATAAACAACAGTTGTCTGAAGCAGTAATCCCAGTATCACGGCAAAAATATACCATATCAAAGTCGTTATAATGCTGAAACCGAATTCGGCGATTGTAGCTGAAATGAGAGCGAATACTCCATACGGTGCAAGCAGCATTATAAAATCTACCATTTTTATCATGGTTTCGCTTACGCCGTTGAAAAATCCGATTACCGGTTGGGCTTTCGACTTTTGAATGAAGGTGAGGGTAATGCCGAACAGCACAGCAAAAAACACAATTTGAAGCATATTGCCGTCTGCCATTGCGTTTATGGGATTTTTCGGAACGATGTTTACAAAAAAGTCGATGATATCGATGTCCAGTTCGGATTCAATGGCGGCTTCCGTATCGCTTTGATACTCCCCTAAAAGCCGGTTTTTCGTGCCTTCGTCAATCTGTTTGCCGGGCTTAATAAGATTTGCCGCCGTCAGACCGATTGTTATGGCTACTGCTGTTGTCGAGAGATAAATTAAAAATGTTCTTCCGCCTATCCGCCCCAGCTTTTTTATGTCTTCCAGGCTTGCCGCGCCGATTATCAGCGAGGCAATAACCAGCGGAATTGCAAGAAAGCTGAGCAGCCTTATAAACACAGTGCCGACGGGACGGATATACGTTGCGGGAGTATCTATGTTTTTTACGGCGAGTACATTTTCTATCCTTTTTTCTTTTCCGTTTTTCACAACTGCAAAAACCGAGAGTTTCCTCTCTAAGCGGGACATTTTTTTGTAAAACTTGATTATCTGTATCTGGTCGTCTCTGCCGAAACTGCGAAGATTCTTTTCCTCTCCGTCTTCCGGCACTATGAATCGTATTTCATCCCAGCTTTTTACATAAGTTTCTTTCTGCTTGCCGTCTTCGCGGTAAATAACTTTCAGTTTAAAATGGTCAACGCTGAATATCGAACCAAAGACAGCGCCGAGTATCAGTGCTATTATTATCTGAGTGTGAAGCGGTATTTTTTTTAATAATTTCAACTCAGGCTGTGTCCTCCGCAAACCTGTAATCCGTAATTATTTCTATATCCGGATGCAGGCTCCGGGTAACAGGGCATGTCTTAATTACGTTTTTCATAATGGTAAAGTCTTTGTCATTAAGCCTGCGGGGAAATATAAAATCCAGTGTAAGCCGCTTTATCCTGCGGTAAGGCTTGTTCATCATTTCTTTCGTAACTTTTATTTTCAATCCTTTGATGTCAATATCATTATCTTTTGCCTTTATTCCCATAATAGTTGCAATGCAAGACCCCATGGCTGTTCCCACGAGGTCAGTAGGCGAGAAAAATTCACCATTTCCGCGGTTATCTTTTGGAGCGTCGGTTGTAAACTCGTGTCCTGAGGGCCCGTGATGCACCCTGCAGTGTAAATCACCAAGGTACTCTACATCTGTGTAAACTTTGTAACCATCGGTCTGTTCAGCCATTTATTATCTCCGATTTGATGATTTCATTATTTCAAAAAAATAAAGATAAGGAATTTATTAAATCTTAGAAAAAATAATATCTAAATTTTTATCATTAGAAATTATTATCAGATGAAACGCTCATGATTTTGGAAAATCACACAAGGGGATGTTTATTTGAGAGTTAATGCAAAACAGAGTTTTGAAAGAAAAGCAC
>CAZOBD010000071.1:0-19574 GCA_964577665.1 uncultured Hyphomicrobiales bacterium | reverse complement strand
TTATAGAGCGGCGTTTTCTCAAGCCGTCAAGGTCGTAGAGTTCCACGTTGTAGTTAGCCGGCAGGTCATAGAGCATCACCCGCATATTGGGGGATGTGCCTGTGATTGCAAACGAGAACCAGTCAACGTCGGAAGCATCGGTAATTGTACCTTTAACAGGCGTGTTAGTACCGATAGTTTTAGATGTAGCTCTGGTGTCATTGCTGCCGAGAGTAGCATCATCATCACTCGTACCTGTAGTTGCCTGAGAGCGCGGGTTGCCCGCCGCCGCCGTTGTGCGGTAGTTTTCGTTATTGTCGGTAGCATCATATTGGAATACATATACATAGTATGTAGTGTTAGGAGCCAATCCTGTAACATTTACTGATGTACCAGCTCCATTGTAAACTACTGAAGCATCTCCTATATTTGAACCACCGCCAAGTATTGAGCTGGCATAATATGTTTCGCCGTCAACCGGGAATTCAGAATCTAAGAGAAGACTTACAGGCTTAATGACTACTATTGCGCCTGTAGGACCGCCATTCAAAGTCCAGTCAATAGTCATACCTGTTGATCCCACATTTGTAAACAGTATATTTGTTGCCTGTTGTGCCGGTTCTGCAGGTAGTACATCAAATAAATCGCTTACAGTTGGTATCCAGTCATCACTACCGCCGGTAGTATCAATCTTGAACTGATGATCTTTACCGTCTGCGGTTGTGATTGTCAAACCTGAAATTGTAACTTGAGACTGTCCTGCAGGAATTACTCCTTCATAAGAATCATCTCCGTCAAATGTACCAAGACCCTGTTCTTTTGTAAGAGTAAATGCAAAGTCCTGCGCAAGTGTAATCTGCTGACCAAACTCGTTCTGAAGCTCTATGGTTACTTCAAATGCATTATTCAAAACTACAGGTGTAGGATCAACATCAAGAATTACGATTCTGTTTTGATCAACAGCGATTGCTTTGTCCTTTGCATCATCGGTATTTGCATCAGGATTGAAAACTGCCCAGTCGCCTGCAAGATCAGCAGGACTGTCAATTGCAAAGCTTGCCATTTCAAGCTCATAAGGAGCAGTTGCTGCAAAAGCTGCCATGTCATTTCTGTAATCTGTCCAGTATGATCCTGACCATTTTGCCGGGAAAGCTGCATTGGCGATAGGTGTTCCATCACCATTAAGTGCATTAGGCCATTCATATTTTGCTTTCAAAGCATCATCAACATCTGTTCCTTCTTTTGCAATTGTCCATAAAACATCAACAGAATTCGTAGCATTGCCACCCTTGTTATAAACAGGATCAATAAAATTAGGCGATACGGTAAACAGTTGCGAACTTCCTGCTGTTTCGAAAGTTAAGGTTAAAGGTACATAAGTATTTGCCGTACCTTCGCCAACTGCAAATTCAGTAGCAGAGCTTGTAACATATCTTCTAAGATTACCAATTATGTGTGCTGTACTTGTAAATGTAGGCAGGGTAGCATTCGCACCGAAAGTAAGTACATTTTCATTTGTAGTAATGTTGAACGCTCCTGTTAATTTACCTTCGATTAGCAGGTCGCCGCCAAGAGTTACTGTCTGTGCAATTGTTAAGTTATAACACTCACCATCAATAAACATAGTACCTGGAATTACGATGTCCGCTACTGCCGGTAATACCACGCTTGAATTATTTCCTGCCTTGATACCTCCGGAAATCATAACAAGGTTGAATGTAGTATTGAATGTTAGTGTATTTGTTCCGAGATCAAATTCGTTGATACCTGTATTTACTCTCAAGAATGATGTGTTTACTATATTTAAGTTTCCTCCGAGTGTTTCCTGTCTTGCAACTTCAAGCTGCACTGTCGTTGCAGCACCGCCGAAGAAATTATTGCTTAGACCGCCCGTTACTGTTCCTGTTCCCTGAAGAACAAGTCTTGAGACTGTCGGGCTTCCTGCAATATTGCCAGTTGCTCTTGTAAGGTTTCCATTACAGATTAGCATAATCGGATCGGAAGTTGAAGCACCGGAACCAATTGTAAGGTTAGCTGTATTAACATTTAAGGTTCCGTTAACAGTCAAATCATTAGCTGTAGTATGAGCTGCATTAACTGTTAAATTATAAAGTGTGGGTACGCCGTCAACTGTGAAATATGTGTCTTCAAGCCTGTTATTCTGGTGATTAGTACCTATTATATAAGTACCTGTAGCTCCGTTAATAACACCGTCAGCTTTAGAAATAACATCTGATTGCACGGTAACTAAGCTGGATCCGAGGTTCAAAACCCCTGCAGTCAATGTCAGTTCATCATCTGTACTTGTGGTTGTTTCACCAAATACCGTATTAATATCTAAGATTACTTGAGAGCCGTTTGTTTTATTAATTTGAACATCTGCAAACTGGAGAGGTGTAGCAGCAGTTGAATTACCACCTATTGTCTGAGTACCTGTTCCGTTAAATATGATTTTTGTTTCCATATTATCTGCAGAGGCAAGGATCGAACTCTGATCATCAATTGTTATATCGCCCGAAACATAAATATCCTGAGTAGCAGCCGGGAATGTAAATCCGGTTGTTCCTTCTGTCATTATGCTGTAGAACTGAGTTTTAGCAGGAGATACGCTGGTTACACCCGGTGCAGCTCCAGAAAAAGTAATAGTTCCTCCCGTAGCAGTAAAGCTGCCGCCGCCGCCCAAATTATTTAGAGCGGTGGTACTTGTTCCAATAATCTCGAAGCTACTTGCTGTAGTAACTTCATTATTAGGAGAAGCTGCAATCGTAATCAAACCGAATTCCATTCTTCCCGATGAAGAATTTGTAATTATCTTCGGATAACCTGAAGCAACACCTGCGGCAGCATCGAATGTAACTACTGCTGCTGCATTTCCTACGTAAAACTCGCCGGTTCCTTCAACTTCTATACCTGCACCGGATGGATTAGTGGAATTATTACGGATTGTAATGTCGTCTGCAGTACCCGTTGTTACTTTGGAACCATCTGTTACTTTGATTGCGAAGAAAATCGGTTCAGTAGTAGCTTCTATTGTTTTTTCCTGAATATTATCAAATGTAATAGTACCATTTGTTGCAATTAGCTGACTTGTTGTTGTCAAATCACCTTTTATTGTCCATGAGTCAGATGTATAGACTGTTCCGGCTGCAATAACAAGGTCATTGAATTCAAGTGTTTGTGTAGATGCATTTCTGATATATTTTGATACAGGAGCAACATTAACAAAACTGATAATTCCATTGTCCGCTTTAAGTTCGGCATTGTTCTTAACATCAAGTTCACTTCTTACCTGCCAAGAACTGCTTGTAATCATTCGGGAACCGGCTGCAACTTCAACATCCCAGAAAACAATATCGGCTGCTGTTGATGTATTAACAATTTCTTGTTCCGATGAATTTTCAAATATTACTTGTCCTGTAACAGGAGCAAATGCGTCGGTATTAAACTGACTAAAACTACCTTGAATATATGCAACGCCAGTCGGTGTGAAATCTGCTACTCCGTTGCTGTTGAATTCTACATTGTAAAGTTTGAAACTAGCTCCGCTTTCAACATTCCACGGGTCTCCTGCTCCACCATGATTAAAGAGAGCAGTTCCGCCTGTTGCATCGAAACTTGAACCGTTCTTTACAACAAATTCATCAGTTAATGTAAAGTTAGATGTAGTTGTTACGTTTGCATTATTATCGATTCTAACTGTTGCCATTTCTAAGTTAGCAGACTGTGGAACTGTTATTGTCTGCTCTCCGTAACCGCCCCATAATTCTATAAGATTTAAATCAACAGCACTGTTTGCTATTAACTCAATATCACCGCTGATTCTCACTCTGCCAGCTGCTGAAAGATCAAGATCGGCTGCATTTACTGTAAGGTCATGTACCCAGATACCGTCAGTTGATACATAAGCATTATTACCAGTGATATCGCAATCAACTCCTGCTGTAGTACCATCACCAATAATCAGGCTGAGCCGTCCCTCACCATTCACACCGAGAATTTCGGAACCTGCCTGCAATGTAATATCACCCATCACTCTTAGGCTTACGTTATCGCCGTCTGTACCGTTATCATAAGGTTGAATTGTTGACTGTGCATGATTCAAAAGAAGAGTTTTACATTCATAAATCTCGCCGTTTCCATTTAGATTAACAGTACCTGCACCAATAACAACCTGATCAATTTTTGTTGGCCTGCCATTAGGAGTCCAGTTTGCTTCTGTTCCCCAGTTGCCACCGCTCGTGCCTGACCATGTGTACATGATGCCGCCGTCGCCGGGAGGGGCGGCAAGAGCAAAATAGTTCCCTGTTCCTACTGCTGCAAAACCGCCCCCATTGTTGGCTACGGCAACTCTACCGAAACCATTAGAAGGAGTATTTGTGCTTCTTGTAATCGTAACAGCATCAGCATCATCTACTTCTGTGTAGCTGCTGAAAGCGTCATTGTCATCATAATATAAATTCAAATCTGCAACATCAGAGTATAATTCTGTATTATCAAACTGAAGTGTCAAATTACTTGTTACTTCATTACTGCCAGCTTGATCTGTTATATAGAAAACTCTTGCCGTTGCTAAACCTACATCAGAAATAGGAACTGTTTTCGGGTATCTTCTTACTATCCAGTCATTATCAGTCCCACCATTATCAATATTCGCAACACCTATTCCGCTTGCAATGATTTCAGTATGACTACAACCAGCATCAACATCTGTTGTTACGTAGCCATTACTTCCTCCGCTGGCACCAGTGTTAATTATTGTATTTCCTGCTGTTTCCACTAATACTGATGTTGGAGCATCAAGTTCAATAATATTCCCGTTTAAGTCAAGGTCACCATTGGTAAGTGTAAGTGTACCTGCTGTAGGAGTATCATCACCTATGGATAGATCGGCATTGATTACCATACCACTGGCTCTGTCCAGAGTAAGATCTAACAAAGTTGTAATTGATGCAGGAAGAATAAGCGCACTTCCTGTACCCTTGACAGTCAGAGTAGCGTAATTTATAATACCCGTTAAGAAGTCATAAGTACCTTCACCTTGTATAGCACCATAAACTGTAATATCATGAGTTTGGCCTCCAACACCTCCATTATTATCAGCAGCTAGTGTTCCAAGGTTTGACAAATCGCCTCTGACAATTAAGTCTAATACCGCAGTACCTGCTGTGGTCAAGTCAAAGGATGCACCGGCAGCAATATATAGATTTCCATATACATCCAGATTTGCTGCAAGTACTGTTATTCCACCTAATACAGAAAGATTATCGCATTCAGCGATTGGTATTTCACCGCCTGCTATATTGGCATTTGCTCTTAGAATGATATTTGATGTTTCATCTTCTTGTAAATCTGAAATATTTGTAAAATCAACCGCTGCAACAAAATCAATAGTAGAATTATCCTGAATATCTATCGTAGCTTCTGTAGGTGCAGCGCCTGCTGCAATACCATTTGTTAATGTTAATGCATATCCATTTACAACTATTTCACCGTTAACAATGTCAGTATTTGGAGTAACTGCAGTTTCAATTGTTAAATCATTATTGAGAGTTACTGTCGTTTTAGCACCTCCATCTAATAGAAGTAACTGTGTTAAAGCGGTTATACTTGAATTCAGTTCTATTGAAGCTCCGGCTGCAGTTGTGAAACTAAGTAATGTTTCACCTGCACCGCCAGCAGTAAGAAAAGTACCGGTAAAATCATAGAGATCTGAGGTAAATGTAATATCGTCACCGCCGTTATCTGCATCTATTGTACCTGTTCCTGTAATAGTACCATTGAAAGTATTATCAAATCCGCCAAAATCCAATGTACCATTTACATCAATGGTAGTTGTTGTAGCTGCTATATCTACCAACTGATCATCAGCAGCATACAATACTGTACCACCAAGAATATTTACTTCCGGTGAAGAAGCGCCTAAATTTGACATTGTACCTGCTGCTAATAATGTTAAAGTCTCACCGGGTCTGTTAAATGTAAACTGGTTAAAGAGCATAGGTCCAGTCTGATCAGGGAAATTCTGAATAAGTCCCGTTCCTTCAAATACAAAGTTAGTTGCAGCATCTGTTTCAAGGTCTGCATCTGCGCCGCCGAAATTGGCAGTGCTGTTGAACGTAAGTGTAACGCCTTCAGCACTGAGAATACCGGTACCTGTTGCTGTAGTGAAATCACCGTTCACTGTCAAATCGACAGTATTGGTAGCAAGCTGCAAAGTTCCAGTTGTCAAAGCAACGTCACTTGCTGTTGTCAAATCTGAAGTAAGTATTATTTCATTTGCAGCTGCAGCTTTGTTTATTGTAAGTGTTTTTAAATTCGTTATTGAGTTGGGTAAAGTCACATTTCCTGCACCTGTAGTAAGGCTTAGATCTGTATTGCTGTTTGTTGTGATTGTACCGTTTGAAAAGTCAAATGCAGTTGAAGTGTAAGTCAGATCAGAACCGGAAGCATCCAAAGAAGCACCCGCTGGAAATGCACCTGGAGCTGTTGCAATAGTCGTAACTGAATTTGCTATATTTAATATACCTGTAGCTGCAAAAGTAATAGCCGCAGCGAATGAGTTATTATTTCCAGTTGCATGCCTCGGTCCTGAGGAGTTAATAGTGCCGTTAAGAGTAACTGCATTTGTAAATGTCCTTTGCTTTGTAGCATCCGAATAATCCGCATCCAAAGTAGCGCCTGCAGAAATATTCGTCACTGTACCAACACTTAAATCATAATCGCCGATATACATTGTACCAGCTTGAACTGCCAAAGCACCTGCAAGAGTAAGGTCTTCGACAAATGAAGCAGTCGAACCTGTTTTATTAACAGTTAAATCTAAAAGGTCTGTTACATCATCAACCATCGTTACTGCCGTGGGACCGTTAACTGTCATAATTGTAGAAGCATCAGTAACCAATGTTCCTGTACTTGATTTCTGAATCGTACCGCTGAAAGTGATAATAGCATTTGCGCCTGTCATGTCGATATTACCTGTTGAAATAAAGACAATATCACCTCTATAAGTGGTCGTTCCGACAACTAAGGTTGCTGCTGCTCCATCTCCGTCAATAGCTTTTGTGTTTGTGCCGTTAACGGTAATACCGCCTACGCCATCCTGAGCAACATATAAATCCCAAGTTGCCAAGTCAATCTTACCATCACCATTTATTGTAATCGTTCTCGGAGCGGCGCCTGCTCCAACATCAGCGCCAAGAGTAACAGTGTAGCCAGCAGGAATGATAACATCATCTCCGAGAGCTGGAACGCCGGCGGGAGACCAGTGTCCTGCAGTAGCCCAAGTTGCAGCGGCATTATTCAATGTCTTAGTCGCCGCCCAGGCTTGCCCTGCGGCAAAAGCGAAAATAAAGGCTAAAAGGAAGCCTATTTTCCAAAATTGTGTTTTGTTTTTCATAGCGTTTATCCTATAAATATTTATAATATTAGGTTAGTTAGTTTTCTAAACAAAAAAACGTCGAATCGAGTTCGATAAGAGTTATTGCGGATAATCTATCCGGGCGAACGAATGGAAGGGTGTTGAGCTCTCTCCATAGAACCTCCTTATTGATTGGATTATGAAACATTTAGCTTCCTGCTTTGTGTTATAAAAATCATGTTTATCTATGTTAAAAACTATTTATATATATTCGCCCGAAACAATTCTTATGTATTTCTCAGATACATTTACGTTTAAGTTTATCGGTACTTTTTTTTTAAACTTTAGCCTATTTAGTGAAAAAACTTTCACTTTTTAAAAAAGTAAGTTAGTGTTTATTAATATAAGAGATCCCCCTGTGTCCCCCTTATAAATAAGGGGGAATTAATCCACTTTACTCCCTCCCTTACTTGTAAGGGAGGGCAGGGGTGGGATCTCTCCTGATTATTTTAAAGAACACACCCCTTTATCCCCTCTCAAGAGGGGATGTCTTTCCTCTTTCCCCCTCCCTTACTTGTAAGGGAGGGCAGGGGTGGGATCATCTCCTGATTATTTTAAAGAACACACCCCTTTATCCCCTCTCAAGAGGGGATGTCTTTCCTCTTTCCCCCTCCCTTACTTGTAAGGGAGGGCAGGGGTGGGATCATCTCAAAACAACTATCTCTCTTGTAATGTTTACTCCGCCGCCGGCAATCCTTAAAACATATTTTCCTGATGTAAGTGAGGAAACATTAACTTCTATTCTATTATCTCCGGCAGTGAATGATTTTTCAGCTATAGTTTCAAGCATTTTTCCGCTTACATCGTGGAGAGTAATAATTAATTTTTCTTCACGGGGTATAGTAATTTTCAAAACGGCTCTTTCGCTGGCGGGATTTGGATATGCTTTGCTTATTTCCCAGCCTGCGGGAAGCTCTTCTATGCTGCTCATATTGCCGATTTGGAAAAGCTCGGTTCTGCCGTATTCCATTGTTGGATCGCCGTTCCAGATGGCTTTTATGAGGGCGTAGGGAGCGTAAACATCCGGCGTAAGCCAGTCGTGATAGCGTCTGCCGGCAATCACGTCATTTTGTATCAGCACCCAAGTGTTTCCTGCATCAAGGCTGTAAAGCATATCAAATTTACTGACGCGGAGCGAAGTCCAAGTAACGCGGGCTGTCTTGCCTGCGGGCAGTTTTTCGTTCTTACGAGGATTGGTGAAGGTTACTTCTCCTGTTAAAATCCGGAACATAGTGCTGCGGGCTATTTCTTCGCCTGTTTCATCATCTATCATTCTTACGAGTGCGTTAAGGGTTGTTACCGTAGGTATTCTCCAAGGGAGTTTCTGGTCTTCGGCGTTTACCCTTCCGCCAACAGTTGACCAGTTCATGCCGCCGTCTGCTGAAAATTCAAAACGCACATAGCGGTAGCCCTGATTGTACCATTCTATTTCAGAACTTTCCCCTCCGCGGAAAAGACCGTCGCCTGAGGAAGGATGAATGATTTGAGCGAAGTTGGATTTTATGGAGAAATAATCATCACTGCGGTCAACTTCCACGCCTGTTGGAGCATCTATTGCCCTGATAAGGCAGTAATCAGAGCTTATCTGCGGCACATCCCAGCTTAAAGTTTTGTCTGAAGCGGGAACAGGAGTATCGCTGACCAGATGCCAAGAATTTCCGCCGTCAGTAGTATATTCAAAAAGAATTTCGGCGGAGCTGTTTGCTTGCCATCGGATATCATAACTGCGGTCATTACTTATTCTTTCACCGCCGTTGGGGTCTAATATATTCAATGAATAAAGCACTATGCTTTCAATAGGCTTGAAGTTGCCAAAAGGAGTTGCAATTATGGCTTTTGTAGTATGAACTGAAGTGGCACGGTGCCAGTCAAATTTCAATATTGAATTTTTGTTTTTTATATTAAATCTCAGGCTGCCGAGATATGTTTTGTCATAAGGAACAGCTTCACCGCCGAGATTGGCATAAGCGTCGTAATCAATTTCAACGGTTCTTACATCCGGCAGGGGCTCTTCTGCCAAATCTCTCGGCGCGCCGCGGACTTCCGAATAGCCGATGTCGGGATTGTAATCGAAAATTATCGTGTCCGTTTTTACCAAATCGTCATACTCTAATGCGCTTGAGTTGTACGTAACAGCAAAAGTGCAGTTAGCAAGTCCGAAATCATCGCCTTTATTTTGAATGTAAAAGTGAAGATCCATATAGCCTTTCGTTTCATCGTATTCCACTTCTGCACTTACATCGTAGTTCAGTCCCGCCATAATTCTGTCGCGGCTTTTTTCGTCGTACTGCACCGGTTTTGAAAATTCCGCCGCTTCATTGAAATACTGCGATAAAGCCGGGTCGAGAGGGCTTACCGCTTTGAAAGGATCAGCTTTTTTCATAATGCCGGGAAGTATGGTATTGTAAAGCGAAGAAACCTTGCCAAAGTTTCTGTCCGTAATGGTTCTGTCGTCAGCATTAACAACGCCGTCTCCGGTAACATCGCTCCGAACCAAGCCGGTTCCGTCGTCAAGCCTTACGCGTACACGGTCTGCGGCGTTAATCTGCTGGTCTTGATTTACATCGCCGCCTACCATAGCCGGAAGAGCATCAGCAGAGCCGCCTGCCACGCCGTTGTTGTAAATAAGACCTGTTACGGAATAACCCGGGTCAGCCGGATCGCTTTTTGCTTCGTAGCGTGCTGAATAATAATTTCCGCTCCAAGGGTTAGTCTGTGCATTTGGCAGAACATTGTCGGTAACTCCGTTCCAGCTTTCAAAATCCCACCCTGATTCGATGGTCCAGGTGTTTTGATCATCTCCCTCAAATTCGAAAGTTGCCGGGAAGCGGGACATTATCGGCATGTGGTTTATATGTTCCACGCTCACCCAGTAAGAGCCGTCGTTAATTTCTGTAAATACAAAATTAACATTGCCAAACATATTATTGCCGTCATTCCGGTTATCGGGATCACGCTCGGAATAGCCCATAATCGATTCCGCAGAATCGAGCAGCAGCCCGAGCATACCGTTGTTATCGCTGTAAAGCTTTATTCTGAGGCCGCCTTCTTCGTAGCTGGTTCCGATATTTCTTATCAGATTTCCGGCAATATTTCCGTTATGGAAGCCTTCAAGAAGCACCCTTATGGTAAAATTACTAGCCGGAGTGATTGTGAAAAGGGGACCTTCGTTTGTTATCTCATAATTTTCAGTATTTACAGTGTATTCCCCAGTCAGCCTCAGTCTTGCATTTGCAAGAGAAGCCGCAATGGGCCCCTGATCATTGAAAGCGCCGTCGTTGTTCAAATCGGGATCAGCATTAGACGCGTCCATTGTTACTGCATAGCGGATATTACTTCCTGTTCCTGTGAAAATATGGACACTGTCCGCCGGCAGGGAGATAGCATTAGAGGCATTTCCTGCCCAGTATCCGCCGCCGAGATACTGATAAGGCTGTATTACGTTGCCGCCGCCGCCTCTTATTGAGAACTCAAGTGAAGGAGGATTCGCGGCATCCCCGGAGAAAAACCCTGTTCCGTCATAATTAAAGCCTACCCAGCGTACATTGACATTTTGGTCAGTGTTAACAATTTCATCAAGAAATCCGGGTACTACCAGCTTCACATAAGGTTCCACCGGTTTGAAAGAAATGCCGTCGCCAAATACTTTCACTACGCTGTTTCCGAGGGGTGAATAATCGGCGGAGTTTAAGTAACCGTTATTGATAAAAGTGCCTCCGTTGAAAGAATACGCCGAGTGAAGATTGTCATAACGCGCCGGAAGAATGCTGTCTGCCATTACTGCCTGAGCGCCCTGAATGTAGGACGTCATTTCCGTTGGTTCGCTTCCGGTAGTTTTAGTATTGTCGGGAGTTCCCGTCCAGAAACGTATTTCTCTTAACTGACCGACAAAACTCTTCGATTCTTCGATAACATCTGTTGACTGAGATGTAATCCTAATGCTTAAAACTCTCGCGTCCTGACTGTCTATTCTTGCAGTTGTCAAGCCGGGCAGGAAACTCAAGCCACCCTCAACACCGCTTTGAGAAAATACTATATTCACTTCTTTTGCATTAGTTGTGTCAAAAGCTTCCGCATCTGCAGCTGTGTTTATATCATAAGCATCGAGGGAAAAGCTCATCGGACTGCTGACGGTACCGTCATTGTTGAATGTTAAAAGGTCTAACGGTAGGTCGAATGTAATACTGCTTTCCTGAGTTTCTTCTGTTAAACTGCTTAAGTTCAGGAAAAGATTCTGCGGCAGAGTTTCATCGAATACCAGATTGCCGGCCGCTGTGTTAAGGGTCGATGCTGCAATTTCAATAGAAGAAGGCGTGCTAAGTCTGCCGTCAGTATTAAAAAATATGCTGTATTGGCTTATCTCTGTGCCGTCGATGTCAACAGCCATTTCCCACTGATTATCGTTTGCAGTTTTTGTAAAGACAAAGGTCATTTCATGCAGTTCGTTCGCATTGTCTCTTACGTTCTGAGCCGTTGTCGTGTATTGGTCTCCTTCCGCCGCATCAGAGTTCAGACTGCCTGTAAATTCTATTTCAGTGGTCTGGTCGGGTATCTGATTTCCGTTAATAAACGATGCGTAAGAAAGCTCGTTTTCGTTTTCAGTTTTAGTGAAAATAATTTGGAAATTTTGTGAATTGCCGTCTTTGTCAAAAATACTGCCGTCAACGGTTACCTCTTCTTCCTCCAGAATACCTTCGTTGATATTTCCTCCGACATATATGTTCTGTGTTTGTTTATCATACGTAGTATCTGCCTGAGTTGTATATTCTGTATAACTCGGCTTATAGCCCAGATAGACCGGATAGCTGTTAAGATTTCCAACAGAAACGCTGTCCCCGAGCTGTGCGGCAATAGAATCGGCTCTCTGCGGTTTGCCGTCGATATAAAATCTTACTTCCGAAGCGCCGTTTCCGTTATGCAGGAAAATGTAGGCGCCGATGTGAGTCCATGCCGAATCCGTAGAAATAGAATTAGGTCTGACCAGAGCTTCTTCCGCATCGCTGACCGCCGTAAGCACATTGCCGGTGCTGTTTTTTACTTCCAGCTCTATCTGACCAGTTTCCAAAAGATTGAGAGCATAATGCAGTTCGTTGCTCGTGCTGTCATATTTGGTTATTATCGGAAATTTTTCCTCAGCTTCCGTCGGGAAACGGTAAGGTCGTATCCATCCTTCTATATAAGATGCGTTAGAGGAAAGATTCATTCCTCCGCTGCCGGGTATCATCACAATATCTTCTAATGTTTTCTCCAGAGCAAAGTAAGGCGCAACATAAAATTCGCCTGTTATTCCCATAAGGCTGCTCTGGGTGTTTTCAGCCGTACCGCGCACTCTTAAAACGGCAGTTTTTGAATAAGGGTCAATCGTTCTGAGGTTTGCCGAGGCATTGTTATTTTCATAAGGCTCCCATACAGCCTTGGAAATTTCAACATCTACCGCATTTAAGCCGCCGAGTTCTTCACCTGCGGCATTTTCTGCTTTAAACCAGCTATCTCCGTTATCAAGACTGTATTCAATCTCTATATCATTTGTTGCAGTATTTTCAATATCCCCGAGTCCGTAGGCAAGCCAGCGTACTTCGGTTGTACTGCCCATTTTATTAGAAACGCCGGAGCCTGCAGTGGGCGCTGTGATTTTGACATGAGGCTGGTCGGGTCTGTATCTGATGGCATCATTGTTCAAAACACCTCCTGTGAAATAATCAGCGTCCTGCCTTCCGTACTGATAAGCAGTATCCGTTGCAAAATCCTGTCTCGCTCCTTCAAAGGAATAATACAGGTCTAAGCCTCTTCTTATATCTCCATAGGTTGAAACGTCAGTCGGATTTGTTACTCCGCCTGCTCTCTGCCTTATTTGATCCTGAGAAAGAGCAATTCTCCAAATCCTGACGCTTTTTATACCTGCTTTTAAGTAATCTTCCGATTCAATTGTAGTATTGGGGTTAATGCCTATCCATACCGGATGATTGGTAGTCAGCATTCTTATATCGGTAGCGCTGGTATTTCTGACTTTATCGACCAGTTCGCCGTTAAGATAAAGAGCTATTTCATTATTTTTAACGGTAGCGGCTATATGAACCCAGTTTTTGGCGTGATCGTCATCTAAAGGTTCCGCTTCTGAAACAGCTTTAAGAGAGTCAAGTCTGTATGCGGTTACTTCTCCGATATAGCCGTCATCGCCTCTTCCTTTTATTTCCCTCGCTCTGAATGCAGGCAGTCTGCCGTCTTTCAGGTAAAGCATCCAAGCGCCTTCGCGGGAGCCGTTTATGACGGTTGCTTCCGGTCCTCCGCTTGAAACCACTATACCGGGTTCCGTGAAATAATCCTTATATTCGTTCAGATTTATCCATGTTTCTACGGTAAGCTGTGTGGAATTACTGAAATTATCAGGGGTTTTAAAATACTGGTCCTGACCGTTAAGCTGTACAAAAAACAGCCTGCCGAGAACAACCTTGTTATCATTTATATCATATACGCTGCTTTTGCTTCTTGCTGTTAAATCTGTTCCGAAACTGCCGTTCAAAAAATTGATTTTAACTCTTGCCTGTTCGGAACGAATTGTGAAAAACCTGTTTTTTGCCCAGACTACTCTGAGAGGTTCTCTGTAATTGGACTCAAGTATTCTGTCGCCGTCCTGAGTAGTTATAATGTAACTGTTAGTTCCCGCCGGATCAAATATAGTACCCGAGCGGTAATTAGGATTCTGACCTACACCCGCGGCAGGTTCGTCTGTCTCGGATACTCTTCCGATCTCTGTCCATGCATTACCGTTATCTGACGAATACTCCAGCGCATAAGCAAGGTCATTGTCAACGGATAGAGGAGGTCCCGAGGGAGCAGTATAATCATCGGGATCGACGCTTCTCTCAAAAAAAACGGGAAAACCGCCTTCGGCATATTCATCGGTCAGGCAGATGTAATTCTGATCGCGGTCAACCACGATACCTTCGTGATTCGGGAAAAGCACTGTTATGCCAATAACCGGAAAACTGCCCGGATCTGTAAAAGTAATATCATTTTCAATATCACTGCTGTCAGCATCAAAAACGCGAATATCTCCCGGAAGGGTACTTTTGCTCCATTCTATACCTGTAAGAGAGGTATTGTCCGGATTGCCCGTTATGTCAAAAATCAGCTTGCCGAGGAAACTGCCTCTTCCGTTCGAAGAAGGAGCTATACCCTGACTGCCGAGATTTGCAAGATTAATTTCAAGCGAAAAATATCCCGAAGCATAAGAGCTCGCCCCAAGCGAATTATATCCGTTAGCGCTGTGAAACTGCGAATTTATACTGCGAATGGGATTCGTTTGGTTAATATTGCTCATTACAGTATCGGTAGAAGAAGGATTCTGAACCGCAGCCGGGACCAAAAAATTAGTATTATATTGAATCACCAGCGAAGCATTACCCAGTTTTGCAGGGCTCTGCGTCAGAGATTTTGCCCATAATTCAACGTGTATCTGGTCAAATCTCCGCCTTTGATTTAATGTGAATTCGTAATCCTGTGCTTTGACATCTTCAGCCAAAAAAAGTAAAGCAAAGATAATAACCAAACCGTGGTAAAGCCTGCTTCCTGCAAAAGGAAGTAATCCGGTTTTCAATGACATGATTCCTCCGAAGTAGTCCGTATATTATTAATAGTAGTATTTCTTTTCATATTCATTATCACTATGAAATTTTTTTCATAGTGTATTATTTAAAAACCTTCATCTTTTAATGAAGACATCTTCATTAGTTTTATCGACTTTTCAAAAAAATACTTTAGCAATATTTTTTTTGCGTTACTCAATTTACAATTTGTGTGCCATGAAGAACCTTTAATTTTTTTGTAATTATCAAATAGATTTATTTGATTTGATAAAAATATTGCTTAAATTAGCTAAGCGTTTACATACAAGAGCATTAAATTTCGTTTTAAATAACGCTTTTTATTACTGCATCGGTATAAATTTTTAATATTATTAAAAATAATATTTTTGATATAGAACAAACAGGCTAATATTGACCATTTTTTTTAAGTTATAATAATTATTGAACTTAAGTTAAGATATATTCACCTGTTATATATTGAATTTTAAAAAAAACAGGAATATTTTAACAATAATTGCTGGAAATGCAACTTAACTATTGGATTTTTCTATATTTTATCGTTTATTTGCATAAATACAAAAGTTAATTTTTTGTAAATAGTTATTCAAAGGCGCTTAAAAAAGAAATGACTTTTCTTACATACAGGAGTTTTTAATGAAAAAAGTAAGTTTCCAAGGTACAATAACCGCTCTTGTTACACCTTTCAATAAAAAAGGCGAAATAGACTTTAAAGCTCTAAAAAAGCTTATCGATTTCCAGATCGACAATAATGTCGAAGGAATCCTCATAGGCGGCTCGACCGGAGAAAGCGCTACCCTGACCCCAAAAGAAAAACAAGCGCTTATTATCAAAGCAGTGGAATTTGCCGGGGGCAGAGTCCCCATTATAGCAGGCACCGGCAGCAACGAGACCGAAACCACAGCCGCTCTCTCCCTGTTTGCCAAAGAGCAGGGCGCCGACGCAGTTCTGCTGGTAGCTCCTTTCTACAATAAACCGCCCCAGCAGGGCATTTATGAGCATTTCCGCCTGATAGCCAACTATGTCGATCTGCCAGTAATTATCTATAACGTACCCGGCAGAACCGCCGTAAACATCACTGCCGAAACACAGCTGCGTCTCGCCGAAGACTGCCCTAATATAACGGCAGCCAAAGAAGCTTCCGGCAATCTTTCCCAGATAATGGAAATAATCAGAAATGCCCCGGAAGGCTTCCAACTGCTGTCCGGCGATGATGCACTTACTCTGCCAATAATTTCAATAGGCGGCAAAGGTATCGTTTCAGTTATTTCAAATTATGCGCCAAAAGAATTTTCAGATATGGTGCGGACAGCGCTTGACGGCAGATTTGAAGAAGCCCGGAAGATTCATTATGCCCTCTTCGAACTGATGGAGCTTAATTTTTTGGAATCCAATCCCATTCCGGTAAAAGCAGCAATGAAAGCGCTTAACCTTTGCACCGATTCCGTCAGGATGCCGCTCCTGCCGATGAGTAACAAAAACAAGGCAGTAATGCGCAAGGCTTTGGAAACGGCTGCACTAATTAAGCCCAAAAAGAAATAAGCCTGCAATACACTAATTAGCATCCGTTTACGACTTAGCTCAATATGAATTTTTGAGCAGGCATTACAATGTTTAATGATTACAGCAAAGAACAAAGAGAAACATATAAACTTCTGGAGAATCTCACCAAAAAGAAATTCAAATCAGAAGTTTCCTTACTGAAATCGGTCGTACATGATATTGTATCCCACGATGCTTTCGAAATTGTAGGCGGCAGAGTGTGGGAACTGATTCCCGGCGAGCTTCAGTACGTTTTAAAATATCAGTTCGGTAAAGTCAAAAAGATACCGAAAGATTACAGGATTAAAATTTCCGAACAGCCTTTTCTAAAAGAGCTGGAAACACAACGTGTGTTTATTAACAAGGAAACGGATAATCTTTTAAAGACAAAAGGAATCCATACCTATTCCGTTACCGGTGTCGGAAATTTTGTTAAAGTACGCGGGAACAGGTATTACCAGTATCTTCTAGGCTTCAACGCACCTGAGATACTCCAGTGGTTTTATGAAACCCTTTCCATAATAGGAAGCGTTACTACGGTTGCCATCCGCAATCTTTCTTCGCAGGCACGTCAAAAGAAAATGGACCACGACATAATAAAAGCCTCTGAAATACAGCGGAGCCTCCTTCCAAAGCATAAATACCGTTTCCATGACTATGATATTTTCGGAATATGTATTCCTGCCAGCGAAGTAGGAGGAGACTATTTCGACTACATACAAAGCAGCAATGAAGAAGAAGAACGGCTCGGCATCGTAATAAGCGACGCTGCCAGCAAAGGACTTCCGGCAGCCATTCAAGCGCTGTTTCTTTCGGGGGCTATCCGCATGGCGGCTGATTTTTCACCGAGGATCACCCTGCTTTTGAACCGGCTGAACACTCTGATATGGGATAAATTTCCCTACGAACGCTTCGTCTCTCTTTTTTACTGCGAGCTGACATTATCGACAACAAGACTTGTAATCTATACAAATGCCGGGCATTTCCCTCCTATTCATTACAGACCCGATCAGGATAAAATACAAAAACTGGTTCCTACCGGAGGGATTTTAGGGCTGATGCAGTTTCAGCGTTTCGGCATGGAAAATATAATAATGCACCACGGCGATGTGCTGGTGCTTTACACCGACGGAATAATCGAAGCAAAAAACGAAAACCGCGACCTTTACGGTGAAGAAAGACTTATCCGCCAAATAAAAAAATATCATTATGAAAGTTCGGAAGTAATTGCTGAAAAAATCCTTGAGAGTGTTCAGAGATTTTCGGCTAAATCTGAAGATTATGACGATAAAACTCTCATTGTAATAAAAAGAGATCCGAATCCGGCTGAAGTCGAATGGAACGGCTCTCACACACGCAAGCCGGACACCATTTCCGATACATAATTTACCAATGAAATCATTTTAGAGTAATTCATTCTTTTCGGTCCTATTAGACCGATAGAACCGGATGCCGAACCAAGCCGGTAATTAGAAACTACCAGACTGTAATCTTCAAGAAGCCGGTTGTCCATCTCGGTGCCAATTAGAATTCTAACACCGTCGGTTTCTTCATATTTTTCAAGAATATGTACGATAACATCTTCGTTCTCTATTAATTCGACAACTCCTTTTATCCTTTCAAGGTCTTCAAACTCGGGATAGCTCAGAAGATTAGGCGTTCCTGCAATATGAATTTTTTCGGCAGCGCCGGCGGGTGAAAAGATTTTATTGACCGAGTTTATGAATAGTCTTATGAGGGGTGTGTCTTCCGTATCAAATCCTTCTATAAGCTCTCTGAAATTATCTCTGATAAATTTCAAAGGTTTGCCGGCAATTTTTTCATTGATGTATGCATTTATATCTTCAATCTGGCTCCGATCTATTTCAAACTCTGCCTCAATTGTTACAGTACGGACAATATTAGAGTCTAAGGCGAGAACAACCAGTATTCTCTCACTTGAAAGGTGTATGAGTTCAATTCTGTGAACATGCAGATTAGAAATATGCGGAATCCGCGCAACTCCGAGATAACGGGAAATCATACCCAGCACCTTTGAAGCATTTTTTATTACTTCTTCGGAAACACCCGGCTCCAGATGTTCTTTGACTGCCTGAAGTTCCTTTTCGGAAAGACCTTCTGTCCTCATCAGCAAATCGACATAAACTCGGTAGCCTTTGTCCGTAGGCACTCTGCCGGCAGAAGTATGAGGATGACTTATCAGCTCCATATCCTCCAAATCTGACATTACGTTTCTAATCGTAGCAGAGCTGAGCTTAAGGTCATTTTCAAGATGTTTTGAAAGACGTCTCGAACCGACTGGATTAGCTTCAAGAATATACAGATGTATTATTGTCCGCAAAATAGCGCTTTCGCGTTCATTCAGTTCAGCTCCGTAATCATTTGGGACAAATATTTTTCTTTCGCTCATTTTATCAGCTCAAAACAGTTTTCAACAAACATCATTTTCTTCCCGATTCTTTCTGCCGATTAAGTCTTTTTTTGCAGCATCTCAGCAACAATCTTAGGTACAAAATCGCTTACGTCCTGCTTGAGCCTCGCCAGTTCCCTTACTATGCTCGAATTGAGATAAGTATATTTCTCATGCGGCATCAAAAATACAGTTGCTATTTCAGGGAACAACTTTCGGTTCATCAGGGCAAGCTGGAACTCGTAATCGAAGTCCGAGACTGCCCTTACGCCTCTTATCAAAGCCGCAGCATTTTTATTTGCGGCATATTCAATTATCAAACCGCTGAATGTATCTACGAATACATTGTCAAGATGTTTTAAAGAAAGCTCTGCCATTTCAAACCGCTCCTTTTCCGTAAAAAGCGGCGATTTCTTTGCATTAAGAGCTATGACAACCATCACTTCGTCGAAAAGAGCGGCAGCACGCTCTATTACATCTACATGCCCGTTTGTTATCGGATCAAAACTGCCGGGATAAACGCCGATTTTTTTCATAATATGCTTCAGAATATCTTAACTAATTAAATATGACGCTTCCGCAAAAAAACAAATATAAAAAATTATGCAGTTTTATAATAAAA
>CAZOBD010000070.1:13729-20012 GCA_964577665.1 uncultured Hyphomicrobiales bacterium | reverse complement strand
TACGCCAGCGTCGGCATGGAAGTGCTTGGCGGGGAGTTTCAGTATAACAATAGTTTTTCGTACATAGATGATTTCAAGTACGATAATAATTTCCGCCTGCGCTATAAAATAGACAGCAAATTTTTAAACTTTGCAGCCATTGGAAACGTAACGAACATGTCCTACCGCAGCACCAACATACGCGGCTACCGGAGGAAAACCTACAACCTGATAGGAGCGCAGATTTCCAACGAGCAGATGATGATGCCGAGGGCTTTCAGCACATACATCATCGAAGACAAAATCGGTCCCGACTGGAAAATCGAGCTGTACCTCAACAACGAACTATACGAAATAAAAACCGCCGACATAAACGGTTACTACCGCTTCGAAATACCGGTAAACTACGGCAATACAAATATTTCCATAAAGCTTTACGGTCCCAACGGCGAGTACATCGCCGAGGAAAAGCTGATAAACGTACCGGGGGAGCTTCTTCCTCCGGGGGAGTTCAGGTATTCCCTCACCGCGGGTGAAGACAAGCGCGAAAAGGTAAAAGCAGGGAATGCAAACTTGAGCGTGGGGCTCACGGACTGGCTGACGAGTTCCGTTTTCGCCACCAAAACGGAAGGCTCGCCCGACTATGAGCTGGTTGGCCAGTCTGCTTTTAAAGTATTGAACAATCTGGTAATGAACCTCACAGCAACAAACAGCGGTCTTTACCAAGGAGCATTGAAGCTCAGCGCCGGAAGTGTCGGCATGTTCGACTTAGTATATGCAACTTATGACCGAAGCATGGAAGAAAATATTTCAGCGCCCCTGCACGATGTAATGCTTTACGGTACTTTCAACCGCTTTCTGGGGCTGCCTTTCAGCCTCCGTATGCAGGGAAGCCGCAGCGATTTCGAAGACCGCGCCTCAAACGACCTCAGCGGGGATCTTTCGATGTATCTCGGCGGCATAAGCCTCAGCTACCGACACAATGTCATTTACAACCAAACCTACGGCAAATACTCTCCCTTAAACCACAGTGCAAGCGCCCGGGCAACGTATTATCTTTCAAACAGCAGCGGCTTTTTTTCATTTCTAGGGGGCCTTCGCTTCACTGCAACGGCAGATTTCAATCCCGTCGAAAAAGAATTGCGCCGCATTGGAGCTTCCGTTGAGCAAAGAATATCAAACGATTTCAACATATCTTTCAGCTACGACCGCGACATGCAGAGCAATACAGACAGAATGCAGATGTCTATCAACATGAATCTTCCCTATTTCCGAAGCAGAAGCAGCGCCAATTTAAATGAAAAACGGGAAGCCTCCTATCAGGCAGATTTAAGCGGGGCGCTCGAGTTTGATTCGCAAAATTTTCAGATAAATATGGTAAACACTCTCGGCTCCAGCGCGGCATACGGTCGGAGCTCGGCTGCCGTGCGCTTTTTTATAGATAAAAATTTCAACGGGGAATACGAACATGATGAAGATGAGTTTATCCCCGAAGCCGATTTCGTAATAACCAACGACCACGCCAGAAAAATAAAGCGAAGCGATTACATATCACTGAATAATCTTGTCCCTTACCGGAGATATAATTTAAAAGTGAAGGAAGAATCATTTACAAATCCGGTAATACAGCCGAAATACAAGGAATTTTCATTCGTAACCGACCCTTATTCCTACAAAAGAATAGATATTCCATGCTATCCGACAGGCATAGTTGAAGGTACCGTTTACAGAAAAAGCGGCAGTGAAGCCGCAGGTCAGCCGGGCGTAAAGATACACATTATCAGTAAAGATTCTTCCTTTACTACGACGGTAAATGTATTCTCTGACGGATCATATTACTGCAGCGAGCTTCCCATCGGCGATTATGAAGCCTACATAAACGAAATGCAGGTTGGCATCCTGAAATGCACATCCGACCCTCCCCGCAGGGAGTTTACAATCAGCCCATCGCTGGACGGCGATTTTATCGGCGGAATAGACTTCCTCCTCAAGCCTAAGGTGGAGAACTGATTTCGCTCCAAAAGTTTTATTGCCGCACCAGATAAAAAAAACATTTCCGATTATAAAAGTGATTTTGCCTGCAATATTTGTTAATTTCAGTTGAATTTCTGCATGTTTTTTTGTAACTTAAGTGTGATAAGAGCAAAAGACAATATTTGAAATCTATTCTTTGACGTTAAGACAGATATGATGCAATACACACTGACTGAAAAAAGCCGCTTTCTCTTTTTTATCATTGCATGTTTTAACGCCCGAAAAGCTCCTTTAGCCGCCTCGAAAATATTTTTTAGACAAAATATAACTGCAATTAACACAATTTGTTTCAACAATCCGAAGGTATCATGGGACTTTTTAGCTACCTAAAATCAACCATCATAAGCAAAGTTGTGATGGCGGTAACGGGTGTGATTCTGCTTCTGTTCCTGTTCGGACACATGGCGGGCAACCTGCAGGTATTCGCCGGCAGAGAAGTGTTCAACACTTATGCCCACTTTCTGCAGAGCCTCGGCGAACTGCTTTGGCTTATCCGCATCGGACTGTTTCTGGCTTTGGTCTTTCACGTGATTACGTCTCTGAGGCTGAAGTTTTTGAATTGGTCTGCCAAGCCGACAGGGTATAAGATGACGAATTTCCTGAGGGCAACTTTCAGCGCCCGCACTATGTTTTGGACTGGTCTGCTGATTTTCTGCTTTCTGGTGTTTCACCTGCTGCATTACACAACGGGCACACTCGACCCGGAAATTTACGGACACCCTGATTATTACGAAAGCAATGCCGAACTGGCTGTAAATGAAACTGCCATCCACCCGGAGGCGCTTGCGCAGGGACTGGAAGGGAAAATTACGGTTGACGGCGAAACGATGTACATTTCCGAAGCCGGCGAAGTGGTTTTCGAGAGGCACGACGCATACCGCATGGTAATAGAGGGCTTTCGCAATCCGATAGCGTCGCTTTTGTACATAGTAGGGATGATTATTCTGGCGTTTCACATCATGCACGCCATTCAGAGCGCTTTTCAAACGCTTGGATTTAATCATCCGAATTCATTTCCGGTGATAGAGCGCTGGAGCATAATATTAGGAGTTTTACTTGCATTAGGATACATAGTTGTCCCGGTTTCAATACTGCTGGGACTGACAGGAGGTGGAGTATGAAATTAGAATCGAAAGTCCCCTCGGGACCTGTACAGGACAAATGGGATAAGCACCGCTTCGAGATGAAGCTTATAAATCCCGCTAATAAAAGAAAATATAAAATTTTGGTAGTGGGAACAGGCTTAGCAGGCGGCTCTGCGGCGGCATCGCTGGCGGAACTCGGCTACAAAGTGGAAGCTTTTACATACAACGACAGTCCGCGCAGGGCGCACAGCATAGCCGCGCAAGGAGGCATAAACGCAGCTAAGAACTACCCGAACGACGGCGACAGCATCTGGCGCCTGTTTTACGATACGGTCAAAGGCGGAGACTTCCGCTCCCGTGAAGCAAACGTTTACAGACTGGCTCAGGTCAGCAACAACATCATAGACCAGTGCGTTGCGCAAGGCGTTCCTTTTGCACGCGACTACGGCGGACTTCTTGCAAACCGTTCATTCGGCGGTGCTCAGGTATCAAGGACATTTTACGCAAGGGGCCAGACAGGACAGCAGCTTTTGTTAGGCGCATATTCGGCGCTTTCAAGGCAGATAGGACTCGGCAAGATAAAAATGCACAACCGTAAAGAAATGCAGGATTTAGTGCTGATAAACGGCAAAGTGCGCGGCATAGTAACACGCGATTTGGTAACGGGAAAGATAGAATCGCACTGGGGCGACGCTGTGATTCTAGCAACAGGCGGCTACGGAAACGTGTTTTTCCTTTCCACCAATGCACAGGCTTGCAACGTTACCGCTGCTTACCGGGCATACAAAAAAGGCGCCGCTTTTGCTAATCCCTGCTATACGCAGATTCATCCGACCTGCATACCTGTCAGCGGGGAGCATCAGTCAAAACTGACGCTTATGTCGGAATCGCTAAGGAATGACGGCAGAATTTGGGTGCCCAAGAAAAAAGGCGAAACCCGTCCTCCTAACGAAATTCCCGAAGAAGAAAGAGACTACTACCTTGAAAGGAAATACCCCAGCTTCGGCAATCTTTCACCGAGAGACATTTCATCACGCTCTGCAAAAGAAGTATGCGACGAAGGAAGAGGTGTAAGCGCAACGGGTTACGGGGTTTATCTTGATTTCCGCGATGCCATAAAACGCGACGGCAAAAAGACAATAGAAGAAAAATACGGAAATCTTTTTGAAATGTACGAAAGAATCACAGGCGACAATCCTTATGAAACACCTATGATGATTTACCCTGCTTCGCATTATACAATGGGAGGATTATGGGTGGATTACAACCTGATGAGTACCATTCCGGGTCTTCATGTGCTCGGAGAAGCAAACTTCTCAGATCACGGCGCAAACAGACTAGGAGCCAGCGCCCTTATGCAGGGCTTAGCGGACGGCTATTTTGTGATACCCTACACAATTGCCGATTATCTGGCAAACGGCACTCCTTTTGAAAAAGTGGATGAATCTCACCCCGAATTCAAAAGGATTGAGGATGAAGTAAAGGCAAAGAACAACAAACTGATGTCCATCAAAGGCAAAAAGACCCCGACCATGTTCCACCGTGAACTCGGCAAGCTCATGTGGGATTACGTCGGAATGGGCAGAAATGAAAAGGGCTTGAAGAAAGTTCTCGAAGAAGTGCCCAAAATCCGCGAAGAATTCTGGGAAAATCTTACCATTACAGGCGAACCCGGCGACCTCAACATCGTTTTGGAAAAAGCAAGCCGTGTTGCAGATTTCCTCGAATTTGGCGAGCTAATGGCTTGGGACGCCCTCGAAAGAGACGAGTCCTGCGGCGCCCATTTCCGCGAGGAACACCAATATCCCGACGGCGAGGCAAAACGCGACGACGAAAACTTCTGCCATGTTGCTGCATGGGAATTTCAAGGCGTTGACAAAAAGCCGATTCGCCACACAGAACCACTCGAATTCGAAAATGTGAAATTAGCCGTAAGGAGCTATAAATAATGAGAGTAACACTATACATCTGGAGGCAGAAAGATGCCGCAGACAAAGGCAGAATGGAAACGCACGAAATGACTGATGTCAGCGAAGATATGTCCTTTCTCGAGATGCTCGACGTTTTAAACGAAAAGCTCATCCTTGAAGGCAAAGAACCCGTTGCGTTTGACCACGACTGCCGCGAAGGTATCTGCGGCGCATGCTCGCTCACCATTAACGGAAATCCGCACGGCCCCGAAAAGGGAACCACCACCTGCCAAATACACATGCGCAAGTTCAAAGACGGAGACAAAATCTACATCGAGCCTTTCCGCTCAAAGGTTTTTCCGGTCGTTAAGGATTTAATAGTTGACCGCACCGCTTTTGAACGCATTCAGCAGGCTGGCGGATTTATTTCAATCAACACTGGAAACGCTCAGGATGCCAACGACCTGCCCGTTTCCAAGAAAAATGCCGACCTGGCAATGGACTCTGCCGCCTGCATCGGCTGCGGAGCATGCGTTGCCGCCTGTCCAAACGGCGCGGCTATGCTTTTCACGGCGGCGAAAATCAGCCAATTCTCCTATCTCCCCCAAGGAGAGCCGGAACGCAAAAAAAGAGCTTATGCGATGATCCGCACAATGGAAGAAGAAGGCTTCGGAGCCTGCACTAACTATTACGAGTGCGAGGCTTCCTGTCCGAAAAACATCTCAGTCCGCTTCATTGCACGCATGAACCGCGAATACTGGAAAGCAGCGAGCTTTTACGAAGACAAGTAGGGAAGAATTCTCTATGTTATCTTTTTGACAATGCCTTCCGGAGATTTTTATTCTTCGGAAGGCTTTTTTGTATTAATGCTTAATCTCTTCTTAATGGCGCAGCTTATTTATTAATTTACAGTTCACCATTTCCAATCAACTCCCTTCAATTTTGAATCAATTTTTAATGGAATAATTTACAGTTTAAATGGTTTTTGATTGATGATTTAATGCCTTTTGATTTATTTATAAATAAATATTTTGCTGATTTTAAATATATTTCTTCCCAATAAGTTTTAATAATTATCGTTTTTTCTCTTAAATATTAAGAATAAATGTAAAAGATAAATATGCACTACAATAATTACAAAGTATTGTTAAGACCAGAGCCTGAAGGAGGCTTTACGGTAACAGTTCCATCGCTTCCAGGATGCATTACTTATGGAGAAACTCTTGATGAAGCAAAAACTATGGCAAAAGAAGCCATCAAACTTTATCTGGAGAG
>CAZOBD010000070.1:0-13629 GCA_964577665.1 uncultured Hyphomicrobiales bacterium | reverse complement strand
TTGAAATTTCTATAAATATTCTTTACTAAAGGGTTGGTAGTATTAATATATTAGAATAAAGATTATATTAATTTATAAAAATCCAGGAAGGAATATCTTGATTCGCAAATTTATATTTTATAATATTACATTTATAATATCATAATTTAAAAATACTGTTTAATTATAAAGGATTGCTATTTAAACATCACTTTTCTTGACAAGTCTAGCCGCAAAAGCGCCGTCAATGCCGTGAATGTGAGGATATGTTTTCATAAAACCGCCGCTGCAAACATTATCGGGGAGATATTTTTCAGCCGGGTCAAGTTCGAAATCGGGAAATTTATCTAAAAACCATTTGACGTTGTCATCATTTTCCTCCTGCTCAATTGTGCAGGTAGAATAAAGCATTACGCCGCCCGGTTTTACATGTCTGGCGCCGTTTTCGAGAATTCTTCTCTGCGTCTGCGCCAGTAAAAAAATGTCATCAATGTCTCTTTTCCATTTAATGTCGGGTTTTTTGGAGAGAGTTCCCAGCCCGGAGCAGGGAACATCGAGAAAAACAATGTCGAACTTTTCATTTAAGTCGGATCTGAGGGCATCTTCCTGCCTCGGCTCGATAATATTAATGCCGAGCCTTTCCGAGCCGGCAGCAATCATGTTAACTTTAGTTTTATATTTATCTACGGCAACAACTCTGCCTTGGTTTTTCATAAGCTCCGCCATTAAAAAGGCTTTTCCTCCGGGTGCGCTGCAAAAATCGAGTACATCATTGCCGGGCTTAGGGTCAGCAAGCCTTACTGCAAGAGATGCGCTGGGGTCTTGCACGGTTGCGGCTCCCGTAATAAAGAGTTCAGTCTGGGCAATGTTCATTCTGGGAGTGGTTAAGATGTACGTATTTTCGTTATAATTGCTTTGAGCAGCATTCAGCCCCATCTCGGAAATGTTCTCAAAAACTTTTTCTCTGTTTCCTTTTAAAGTGTTAACTCTCAGCGGCAGATAGGGCTTTTTATTGTTTTCCGTAAGAAGATCGATTGTGGAATTTTCACCGATTCTTTTAAGCCATCGTTTAACCATCCACTTTGGATGAGAATGAATTATGGAATAATAATAAGCAAGCTCGGCATCTTTACTGGGATATCTGATTCCGTCCAGATTTCTTAAAATATTCCTAAGCACGCCGTTAACTATACCGGCAGTTTTTTCACCCTGAATTTTCTTAACGAGTTCAACGGATTCATTGATGGCAACGGGAGGGGGTATTTTATCGAGGAACATAATCTGATAGAGTCCTACTCTCATGGAATTTTTAACAACATTGAGACATTTGAGAAAATCTCCGATGTAAAAACCGACCAATGCCCAGTCGAGCTTGAGTTTCCACCTGATAACACCGTTTACGAGTTCCGTAAGCAGGGCTTTATCCATGGGATTGAGGTTATTGTATTTCAGTTCTTTCTCAAGAAGTTTGTCGATATAGGAATCGCTTCTTTCAAATCTGCTCAAAATTCTTACGGCTTTTGCACGGGCAGTGTTAAAAATAGCAGGTACTTCTTCATTTTCGGGAATAACAACTTTTTGATTCATCTTTGTAACTTTTTTGAATTTTAGGAGTACTAAATTAAAATGATTCTTTTATTCAAGCGTATTAAAATAAATGAAAAATAAATTTTAATCGAAATTAAAAATATTTTTAAAAGAGCTAATAAATCTGACTCAGTAATAATACGTAAAGACCAATGAACTTATTGTTAAAAATTATTTCATATTCCTGCACGGCTATATTTCTGTCATTTACAATCTTATATGGGCAGGATAAAAATGAGAAGGTAACTACTCCTTTGAAGCCGGCATCATTACCCGTTCCTTCATACATGGGCTTTTTTGCGGGCGTTGGCGGCTCCAGCCAGTCAGGCGTTTACCTTACTCAGTGCGTCTGTGAATTTACAGGCGGCAGCGGATTAGGGTATATTTTCGGGGCTCTTTATGAAAGAGAATTAATTCCTTCTGTTAAGTGGGGCGGCGCATTATATATCAACAGTAAAAGCATTAGCGCCAATTACTTTGAAATTGAGGACGTAGAAGTTTTCAGCGAGTCAACTGGAAACTCCGAATTTGTACCAGTAGATTTCGAGCATGTTTCAGAAGCCGTTTTTTTTTCAGCCGGTATTATGCCGTATCTAAAAATTACTCCCTGGAAATGGCTGTTTCTCAGGACGGGTTTAGCAGCAGAGTTTCCGCTCAGCTCTAATGTAACTCATACAAAAGAACTTACCAGACGAACAGCCGTTCTCAGTACAGGCGAAATCGGCATTATCAAGCTGGATGATCCACGCTGCAGCACAACGCTCTGCGAGTTGGAAGACAATGAATTTCCGGATGTTGTATCTCCTGTTCTATATTTCAATCCTTCTGCGGGTTTAAATATTCCTTTTTCAGGCAATATAACTTTTAGCCCGCTTTTTCAATACAGCATTCCCTTATCCAATATTTCAGAGAGAGGTAAAGATTTTAAGCTGAACTCATGGCTTTTCATTTTAGAGTTAAGAATAAAACTAAGCTGAGAAAGTCAATTTTGTAGTTTATTTATTTCAGATTAAGCCTTACTTTGAAATATTCAATAGTCTTTTTCAAGCCGTCCTCCTTTTTTATAGAAGGTTCCCAATTTAGAATTTCTTTTGCCTTTGTTATATCAGGTCTTCTGACTTTCGGATCATCTTTGGGGAGCTGCTTGAATACAATTTTACTATCCGAGCCTGTAAGTTTTACTATCAATTTAGCCAGATCAAGCATCGAAATTTCGTCGGGATTCCCTATATTAACAGGGTCTGTTTCCGGCGACAAGATTAGTCTGTACATCCCTTCGATAAGATCGTCCACATAACAAATAGATCTTGTCTGACTTCCGTCACCAAATACCGTAACAGGTTCATTTTTAAGCGACTGCGAAATAAATGCGGGAATAGCCCTGCCGTCTTCGATTCTCATACGGGGACCGTAAGTATTAAATATCCTTACTATTCTAGTATCCACTCCGTGATAGCGGTGATATGCCATTGTCATGGCTTCGGCAAATCTTTTTGCTTCATCATAGACGCCTCTTAATCCGACAGGATTAACGTTGCCCCAATAAGATTCCGGCTGCGGGTGAACCAGCGGGTCGCCGTAAGTTTCGCTGGTGCTTGCCAAAAGGTAACGCGCTCCTTTAGATTTTGCAAGTCCCAAGGTCTTGTGAGTGCCTAAGGAGCCGACTTTTAATGTTTGTATGGGAAATTTAAGATAATCTATTGGAGAAGCCGGCGATGCAAAATGAAGAATAAAGTCAAGCCTGCCCTCGATATATACAAAATTTGTAACATCATGCTCGATAAATGTAAATTTTTTATTGCCAATAAGATGAGCTATATTGTCCGGGGATCCGGTAATGAAATTATCCATGCAGATTACTTCGTCGCCCTCGCTTAAAAATCTCTCACAGAAATGTGAACCTAAAAATCCTGCTCCTCCGGTTATGAGTACTCTTGCCATTAATATCCCTTTTTTTTAAATTGCTAATCCGTAATGATGCAATTTATGAAATTATTTTATTCCACACATACTGTTTTTATATTTACAAATTCTCTTATGCCGAATACAGACAACTCTC
Organism: uncultured Hyphomicrobiales bacterium; assembly: GCA_964577665.1. Taxonomy (GTDB): domain Bacteria; phylum Bacteroidota; class Ignavibacteria; order Kapaibacteriales; family UBA2268; genus CAYVTD01. Next base: position 10,004 of record CAZOBD010000070.1, on the reverse strand, counting down.
TGCCGTAACCGGATTCTTTCACACCGCCGAAAGGCAGACGCGGATCGGAGCGTACAAAAGCATTCAAAAAACAAGCGCCAGCATTCAGTTCTTCCCGGGCGATCCTCTCCCCCTTTTCCAAATCTTTAGTAAAAACGGCGGCGCCGAGACCAAATATGTTATCATTTGCTGTTTCTACGGCTTCTTTTTCATTTTTTACAGGAATAACTGCAGCAGGAGGACCGAAAATTTCTTCATCATAAGCAGGCATTCCCTTTTGCACATTAGTCAGAACTGTCGGCGGGTAAAAATATCCTCTGCCTTCGGGTATTTCTCCCCCCAGTATAAGCTCTGCTCCCATTTCGATGCTTTTATCCACCTGCCGCTGTAAATCAAGCTGCAAATCTTTCCTCGCCTGAGGGCCTACCACAACACCCTCCTCAAATGGATCCCCCATCTTGCTGTTTCTCATTTTTTCAGTAAATATATTTGTAAATTCATCCAGTACTGACTCTTCAACAATGAATCTCTTTGCAGCTATGCAGCTCTGTCCGCTGTTAATCAAGCGGGCTGTGGCGCAAGTCTCGGCAGCTTTTTTTACGTCAGCATCAGAAAGAATAACGTAGGGATCACTGCCTCCAAGTTCAAGAACTGTTTTTTTAATTAGACTGCCGGCTTTTTCGGCAACTTTTTTACCGACGGGAGTGCTGCCGGTGAGTGTAACGGCTTTCACAAGAGGATGCTCTATTACTTTAGCTGCATACCGGGAACTGACAACCAATGTGCCGAACAGTCCTTCCGGAAAGCCTGCTTCCATGAAAACTTCCTCTATTTTTAAAGCGCATCCCATAGTGTTGCTCGAATGTTTTAAGAGTCCTGCATTTCCTGCCATCAGAGCAGGCGCTGCAAATCGTAAAACCTGCCAGAAAGGAAAATTCCAAGGCATAATTGCAAATACGGCGCCTATTGGCTGAAAACTAACATAGCTTTTTGAAAATTCGGTATTTATCTTCATGTCCGATAGATGCTCTTCAGCGTTATCTGCGTAATAATCGCAAACCCAAGCGCATTTTTCGGCTTCTCCTACCCCCTGAGAAAATGGTTTTCCCATTTCCAGAGCCATAAGCCTTCCGTACTCATCTTTCTTATCCCGAAGAATGCCCGCAGCTTTCCTCATTAGCTCCGCCCTATGCGATAAACTTGTTTTGCGCCAGTCTTTAAAAGCATTGTCAGCGGCTGAAATTTTTTCTTCAATTTGTTTGTCGGTAAATTCTTCGTATTCTTGTAAAATCTCTTCCGTAGCAGGATTAATTGTCTGGATCATTTTGTTATTCCTTTTATCAATAAGACTTTTTTATGAAAATAGCAGAGGAAATTGAAAAATACAAGTAATTTTTAACAAATCTTTGAATTTTAAAAAAAATACACGTAAACACGAAAAAACGGGTTTCATTTTGAAATGAAACCCGTTCATATCATAGAAACAAACTAAGTAATCATCTTAAACAAGATTAGTAAGAATTACTTTTTCTCTTTCATAAATTCTTCCATGAACTTAACCAGAGCCTCAACAGAAGATTTCGGGCAGGCATTGTAAATGGATGCCCTGCAGCCGCCGACGCTTCTGTGTCCTTTTAGGTTGGTCATATTATAGCGCTTAAGAGCTTCGGCAATAAATTCTTTTTCGAGTTCGGGGGTATTAAGATTCCATGTAACGTTCATATAAGAACGGTCTTCTTTATTGGGTACAGTGCCTTTGTAAAAATCAATATTTGCATCAATAAAATCATAGAGGAGATTAGCTTTTTCGATATTTTTTTCTTCTACCGCTTTCAAACCGCCCTGCTTCTGTATCCATTTAAAAGTTCTGCCTACGACATATACCGGAAGGCAGGGAGGTGTATTGAACATAGAACCTTTTTCGGCATGAGTTTTATAAGTAAGTATAGTAGGATTACCTTCTTTGGCAGTTTCCAGAAATTCATTTTTGATTATTACCATAGTTACGCCGGCAGGGCCAATATTCTTCTGAGCGCCTGCATAAAAAAGGCTGAATTTTGAGAAATCCATCTCACGGCTGAAAATATCTGAGGACATGTCTGCCACTAACGGAACGCTGCCGGTATCGGGAATGTTTTTCCACTGAGTTCCGTAGATGGTATTGTTTGTGGTAATATGAACATAATCTGCATCTCCGCTGAATTTAATGTCTTTGGGTATGTAGTTGAAGGTAGTATCTTCGGAAGAAGCAGCAACGACGGTCTCTCCCACCCATTTTGATTCTTTTATGGCTTTTTTCGACCATGCACCCGTATTTACATAATCAGCCTTATTTTTCAGAAAGTTCATAGGTATCATAATAAACTGTGTGCTAGCACCCCCGCCAAGGAAAAGTACGGTATAGTCTTTTTCATCAAGACCTGCTGTTTTGAGTGCATCCCGCTGTGCCTCTACGAAAACAGCATCGTATTCTTTTGAACGGTGGCTCATTTCCATGATGGACATGCCAAGATTGTTGTAATTCAACACAGCCTGTGATGTCTCCTCGAGTACTTCGACCGGAAGTATTGCCGGTCCCGCGCTGAAATTGTGTGCTCTGTTCATATTTTTTCTCCTTTTATTAAACTTAAAAGTACAGTATTTTATTCATTAAAAATAATAATGTTAAACATCAAAATTAATACAATTATCAGATATTAAAAAATAATTTTGATATTATTTCATAATTCATACAACTTCAGATGTCCAACATCTGCCAGATGTTGGACATCTTTTTCTTCCAAACTGTGCATCACCTCCCCAAGAGGGAATTAAGGGGTGTGTTTTCCTAACGTGAGATTCTGAAACAATACTGAAACAAGTTCAGCTACGGAACAGAATGACAACACTGAAATTTGTAAACCTCTAGAATAATCATTTCCTTGTATGTTTTCCCTTATCATGGACGTTTCATCTGTTGTTTTTCGATCCCTCCCCAACCCTCCCTTACAAGTAAGGGATGGAGAAGTATTTTTAAAGCCCCCTTATTTATAATGGGGGTTGGGGGGATCCTAATACTTGAGATTCCGGCATTCAGCTTCGCTACAGCCGGAATGACATTCTTTATGCAACTCATTCCCAAACTCCGATTTGGGAATGTACTTTTCCTCCAAAACTCTGTTTTGTCCCAACCCTCAAATAAACATCCCCTTATGTGTTTTCCCTTATCGTGGTTGTTTCACCCAAAAACATTATTCGCTTCGAATCAACATTCCTATTACTCTGTTTTCACTGTTTTCAATCACAATGTAATAAATACCATTAGAGATATTTCCATGATAATCAATAATAAAGTATCCGCTGTTATGCAGTTTGTTACTAATAATTTTTTCTACGGTTCTTCCAAGCATATCTTTAATTCTTACACTTATTTTATCTGGTTTGGAAACATAAAACTCGCAGATGAAATTTTTATTAAAAGGATTTGGAAAAATATTCTTTATAAATATTTTTTTATTATTCAATTTTGATTCCGAAAATAAATCAATAGAACTTAGGATTGAATCTGCCGTAAAATTGATAACTGTATCAGTTTCATTAGCATTTACAACTGCCTTTCTGGGGGAAAATTCATAGTTTTCTTTGTGAGGAATTAGAAAATACTTCCCGCCTGCACTGAGTTGATCAATTCTGTAACTGCCGCTGTTATTAGTAAAAACACTCCTGTTTTCAAATCCTGCAAGATTCATTTCAACATCTTCGATACCTTCATTTTCCTTGTTTTTCACATATCCGTAAATTGAGAACATCTCTCTTGACAAATAAAAGTCAACAGTTGTATCACTGATAAGCTCATCAATTATATAAGAATCAGGATCGCTTTCAAAATACTTCTTTTCGGGTTTAATAGAGTAACCTTTAGATGCAGTCAAATCTTTAAAGAAATACTCGCCTGCGGAATTCGTTTGGGTTACATCGTCGGAGAAACCTGAAAGCAAAACGGTTATTCCATCTGCCGGTATTTTCTTTTCATAACAAACTTTTCCTGATATGTTAAATTTCTTCAATTTTGCACGGAAATCCTGCTTTTTGTTTCCATCCATATCCTTTATTTCAAAATATCCGGGAATGAAATAAAAGATTTTATCTGAGGGAGTTACTGTATAAGAACTGAGAGCAGACAATCCTCGAAACTCATAATGCCCTCCCGCATCAGTAAATACTTTGTCTTTACCGCCGCCTGTAAGGATTATTTGAATGTCTGAAATCTTGTTTTCTTTTTCATCGAAAATATAACCGGAGCAGGAAAACTCTTTCGGATAAGCAGTAAATGTAACTTCAACCGGTTCATATTGCAATTCAACAATTTTTTCAGGCGGGTGGAAATCATATATGCTGCTTTTTGGGATTAATTTGTAATCCCTTTCGGAAGGGATTTTATCAAAAAGAAATTCGCCTTTTTCATTTGTTGTATCTTTTTGCGTTTTATCAGACACCAGTTCCATTTCCACATCCTGCAAAGGCAGATTTCCTTCAGTAATTACTAATCCGGAAATATTCGTTAAGAACTCTCCCAATTCAAAAAATCTATTTTCGCCAAAAGGGATTTTTGCTGCCCATCCCCTGTTGTCCAATCCGTAAAAATAATACTGTATCCAATTAACATCTTCATCCAAAACCATATCAATTTCTGCTGTCAAATACTGTGATAAATCTACATTCATTTTAATAAAATTATTTAACGGATTCGTTCTGTAAAAGAAGTAAACAGAATCAGGTTTCCAGCCGCTGTCCCATTTATCACCGGCTATCTTTATTTGAAGAGTAAGCCGGTCATTAAATTCTAAAGGTGGTGTATGGTAAATGTAGGGAGCATGATTCCAGGCATATTCTCCAAATGGCTCCAAGTGCCCATAAGCATTCAAATCAAATGTGGTGTACATCATCCCTGAGACATTATCAGTATTTTGAACCCATTCTTTCCAGCGCCTTATCTGATTTTCATCCTTTCCATAATAAACTGCCGCTATCTGACGGAAACCTCTTGATTCAAAAAAATTAAGACTTTTAAAAACAATACTGTCCTGCTCGCGGTGGTTCCAATTAACTATTCCCAGCTCTTTGGGTATCAAATCCGCACTGCCCCGCAAATCACCGTTTACCATATAATAGTCGCTCTCGACGGCATTGTGATACTCATCAAACATGTCCGACCATGCCCAATATTCAGCATCGGGGGAATGTTTTTCAATAATATCAGCGCATTTTTGCACGGCATCAGCCAGAATTTCACCCGGAGTCATGCCCCTTGACAAATCACCTTCATCCCAGTTCATTGTTCTTATTTCATCTGTAACCATAAAATAATTTTCTGCATCCATTACACTGTCTATCGTTTTGAAGTCTTTTTCTAAGATATTGTATGTTTCCGGATGAGAAAGGGTGATATTCAGTTTATTAGCTATAATTCCTGCGTGATAATAAGAAGCCAGAACAGTATCGCCGTTTCTGAGATTTCCTCCCAGCAGTCTTTTAAATTGAGGTATTTCGTGATACTTTGTCCATAAGTTAGGAGAATCATTACCAAGCAGGGGATCTCTTAGTGTGTCAAAATCCGTTCCCTCTGTATAAGTCCTGCTTCCCGAGGCATCTGTAACTGTAAGCGGCGCTCCGTCTCTTCTTAAAAGATTTATAAAAGGTATTTCCTCGATCTTTAAATCGTCCCACCAAATCTTACCGCTCTGAGCCTGCCATACTCCCCAGTAAAAATAAACAATGTCATTATTCATAGAATTAACAGTATAATCAATCTTTTGCCAGCCGTCAGTAGTTGATGGTACTGATACGGAAAAATATGCACAGTTCCCGTCCCTGCCGTTTGCATAAGTTCTTATATTCCCTGAGCGACTAAAGTTCTCTGTTTTTACCCGCCCCGATACATGATAAAGGGTAAAAGGTTTTACGTTTGCAGTGTATATAATTCTGCCGTACCCCCTTCCGGGATCATAAATTTGAAAGTCTTGAAAGCGAATTGAAGCTTTTCCGGAATGCTTAACAATTGTATCCGCAAAACTTATTTCTCCCGGTTTATCTATTCCGAATCCCGGAAAAGTGTTGCCGTCGTAGTTTTCAAATCCGCCGTTAGCCGGATTTATATCTACTTTAGGAATAAGTCTGCCGGTGTCGGCCTCAAAAACAAACTTCTGTTTCTGAACCGGAAGTCCTGAAGCAAGATTTGGATTCTGCCTGAGCGGACCGCCTGAAGAACCTATCGGCATAATATACGGAATGATTTTCATATTTCTATCACTTGCGAATTTTTTCATCTCAACCAGTGAATCTACATAAAACTGATAGACAGGCATTCGAATCCACCTTGCATTAGCGCCGCCAAATGAGATGCCGTTTACATTGTATTTAGCCGCGCTGTCCCATACTTCTTTGGCATGTTTCATGTTTGCTGCCTGTGATAGATTATTGCTGTAGCGTATCCATCTGACGGGAAATTCCGGCTGATCAATTACTCTGAGCGGTGCAATAGTGTCTGATTTGAATACTTCCAAGAGTTCAAAAAATCTTTTAATGCCGTAGTGCATTCCGGCTTTATCCGAAGCTGCAATAACAGTATTTTCAGGGATAATATCGAGTAAATATCCTTCGCTCCCCGGGAAACTGTCTGTAAGTCTTACTCTTTGTCCGGGCGCCTTAGAAAGTATTGAATTGACTAAATCATTTTTTCCGCTTAGGATAATACCCGGCTTAAGTGAATCAGGATGGTTAACCAAATAAATTTTTAAAGTATCTAAATTTAAATATCTAAGTTTTTCATTAAATTTTAGAGCAGCTTCGAAATCAGGATTCGAATCAGTCAGCATTATGATTTTATCGGTTGAAAGCCTGAAAGATTCCGTAAAATAGTTTTTCAGGTAAGCCTGCCGCGGCTGCGGCACTAGTGAATCTAATCTGCCTTGTGCGAACATAGGAGAAAAGTTTAAAATCAAGGCAGCGAGAATAAGAATGGTTGTCGAGTGCATAAATGCGCTCCTTTCTCTGAAACAGAGATTGTGTTTCAATAATCTAATACAAATATAGGATTTTAACTCCTTTTGTTAATAAACAAAATAATGATAAAAATGTCACATTCTCCTGTCTTTCCTGTAAACATCAAGAACATCGGGAAAAGGCTCCAAGACGCGCTCGAGCACCCCGTGCAGCATTGAAATAACAATTCCGTAGTTACTGATGGGAATTGCTTTCTCTCTGGCTTTACTCATCCGCTTCAGTTTTTCGTGACGAGTAAGCATGCAGCCGCCGCAGTGAATGATAATTGAGTATTCATCGAGATTATCGGGATATTCCCTTCCGGCAGCAACGTCTATGATTACTTTTTTCTTGTTATAGTTTCTAAGCCAGAGGGGGATTTTTACTCTTCCGATATCATCTTCCGAGGGGTGATGAGTGCAGGCTTCTGCAATTAAAACCTTATCTCCGTCTTCCAACCGGTCTATAGCTGAAGCTCCGTGAACATCTTCGAAAATATCTCCTTTTAACCTTGAAAACAGTATAGAAAAAGTAGTGCATTTTATTTCCCTTGGAGTATTTGCAGCCATGCAGCCAACTACCTGTGAATCACATACTACCAAAGCAGGTTTTATGTTTAATGCTTCAAGCACATTAGGATATTCCGTTTCTTTTATTACGATTGAAACTGCATCGTTGTCGAGAATGTCTCTTATAGTTTGCACCTGAGGAAGAATCAGTCTTCCCTTCGGAGCTTCGGAATCAATGGGACAAATCAGTACTACCAAATCGTCTTTTTTAATTAAATCTCCCAAAATTGTCTTCTGCTGTCTGAAATCTTCAGGGATTATCTCCATGAGAATGCTTTTGACTAATTCTCTGAAAAACTCCCTTTTTGTCAGGTCGGTACACGAAACGGCAGCAATATTTTTTGTAATACTCTCCACTTTACGAATGAAATCATACTGAGGCTCTACTTCGTCGATTCTGTTCACGACAATCATGTATGGAATCTCATTTTTCTCAAACTCGTGTATCAGATCATCTTCATACTTTCCCCAATCATTAGGATCGACAATTAATACTGCAATCTCTGCCCTGTCAAAAATGGTCTTTGTCCTGCCTATTCGCTTTTCTGACAGTGCTGAAACATCATCTATACCTGCGGTATCGAGAAACATTACAGGTCCGACAGGCAGCAGTTCCATGGCTTTTTCAACAATATCGGTTGTAGTGCCGGGCACTTCGGAAGTCAGCGCCACTTCCTGGTCAGCCATCATGTTAAGAAAGCTTGACTTTCCCACATTTGTCCTGCCGAATATCCCTATTTGCAGTCTGAGGGATTTGGGTGTAGAGTTCTTTATCTTCACTGCATAACTAATTTTATTACATACAAATTAATTAATTGGCTCTGCTTGTGGCGGCAGATTGTCTTAAATATAATGACAGACTCCTTTTGTTTACTGAGGCAGCATTTTTAGTGTATAGTTTATTAGATTTTCATGCATTATTTTTTGAATAACATCATCGGTTAAAGAAAGCCTGTCTTTCAGCAGTTTTCCAATCTTAATATAGTCCCTTGCATCGTCGAAAGGGCTCTGGTCCATACCGTCCCAGTCTGACCCGAATCCGAGACAATCTTCGGCGCCCAGCTTGAGAAAATGCTCTATATGTTCTAAAAATTTATTCGTTAAATAGTCTTTATCATCACTGTCGGCAATAAAGACAGAATAGAAATTTATTCCTAAGAATCCACCTCTTGATATTATTTCTTTTATCTGGTCATCATTTAAATTTCTTTTGTGCGGATAAACAGAATAAGCATTGGAATGAGAAGCCATAAAAGATTTTTGAGCAGTTTTAACTACATCATCGAATCCTGCCTGATTCAGATGTGAAACATCTACCAGCATGTTAAGTTTTTCCATTTCCCTTACAAAATCTTTGCCGAAATCAGTTAAACCGTATTTTCCGTCCACTCCTTCGCCGATGTAATTTCTATGATTCCATGTTAAAATTATGGAGCGTATTCCAAGTCTGAAATAAGCATAAAGATTACACATTTCGTCAATTACGGGCGAGGCGCCCTCAAGAGCTAATACCACATTTATTTTCTCTTCCTTAAAATCGGAGCTTTTTTCGAGCAGATTTATCTTATTTGTTTTATGCTGCCAGAATCTTCCTAAATGCCTCACGGCAAACCGTAAGGCTGAATCACCTGCAAGATCAGGTTCGGCGCAAATATCCATATACTGCAGTGAGCCGTTAACCGAGGAAAATTTGTCAATATTCCATGATGCTTCGGGTGATGTGAAAGGTTTTTCGTGTGCTGTCAGGGTATCGCAGTGAGCATCGGCTGTCTTCATATTTTTTATGTATATATTTTAAAATTACACTTAATACAAATATAGACTGATTTAATAAATTTTCAAACTGATTTTAATATTTAATTGAAAATTGATGATTTTTACAAATAATTTCATCTGTTTATTTTAAGCCCCACCCTAACCCTCCCCAAAGGGAGGGAATTCAATGATCTTGCTCCCTCCCCTTGGGGAGGGCCGGGGTGGGGTCTCATACGGTTTTTCATTTACATTACGTTTTTTTCTTCAATATATGGCAAATCTACCAAAAATAAACATCCCCTTGTGTGTTTTACCCTATCATGGATGTTTCATCTGTTAATTTTTTTGCCCCACCCTGACCCTCCCAAAGGGAGGGAAATCATATTTTTTTCATCCTACCCTTGGGCATAATGTCATGAAGTTAGTTCAAAAACACATAAATTTATTTTTCTTCAATAGTCCCGGCTTTAAAGCCGTGGTTTATAAAATCCTATATTATAAATGCTTTAGCCAAAATAAATTTGGCTAAAGCCTCACTGTTGATTTTCATACCCCGACTTAAAAGTCTGGGCTATTAAATCTCTTATCTTCGCGCCATTACCCTTGAGGAGGAATAAAGGTCGGGGTTATCATCTCATTCCCAAACTCCGATACATTCGCTCCTCATTCCCAAACTCCGAT
>CAZOBD010000069.1:0-20695 GCA_964577665.1 uncultured Hyphomicrobiales bacterium | reverse complement strand
ATAAACAGATGAAACATCCATGATTTTGGAAAATCACACAAGGGGTTGATTATTTGAGAGTTAATGCAAAACAGAGTTTTGAAAGAAAAGTACATTCCCAAATCGGAGTTTGGGAATGAGATGTAAAAAAAAGTAATGTAAATGAAACCGGAAGAGACCCCGCCCCGGCCCTCCCCAAGGGGAGGGTGCTAAATTAATGATTTCCCTCCCTTTGGGGAGGGTCAGGGTGGGGCAAAAATAAACAGATGAAATATCCATGATTAGGGAAATCACACAAAAGGATGATTATTTTTAGAAGAGATCCCCCAACCCCCTTATAAATAAGGGGGCTGCTCCCTCCCTTACCTGTAAGGGAGGGTCGGGGAGGGATCAAAATAAACAGATGAAACAGATTCAAAAAAGTACAATTACAAATAATCTAATAAAGGGAGTCTTATGAAAAAAATAGTCGAATGTGTACCGAATTTTTCCGAGGGCAGGAATCAGGAAACGATTGATGCAATTGCAGATGCAATAAAAGAAACCGATGGATGCAATCTGCTGGACGTTGATCCGGGCAAATCTACAAACAGAACCGTTTACACTTTTGTCGGCGAACCTGACGCTGTAATTGAAGGAGCTTTGAACGCCGCAAAAACAGCGCGGAAACTTATAGATATGAGAAATCATACCGGCGAGCATCCCCGCATGGGAGCCATGGACGTATGTCCTTTTGTACCTGTGGCAAATATTACCATGGAAGAATGTGTCGAGCTTTCTAAAAAATTTGGCGAAAGAGCTGCCAAAGAACTCGGAGTACCGTTTTTCCTCTATGAGGAAGCCGCAGAACATGACTATCGCCGAAAACTGCCCCAAATCAGAAAAGGCGAATATGAGGGTATGAAGGAAAAGCTGAAAGACCCGAAATGGAAACCCGACTTCGGTCCTGCTGAATTCGTTCCCGAATGGGGCGTTACTGCCACAGGAGCAAGATTTTTCCTTATTGCATATAATGTAAATATACTTGCTACTCACAATCAGGCACACCGGATAGCGCTTAACCTCCGCGAAGCAGGAAGAGGCGAAGACAATCCCGGCAGACTGAAAGAAGTAAAAGCTATGGGCTGGTACGTCGAAGAATACGGCATGGCGCAAATCACCGCAAACCTTACTAACTATAAAGTTACTCCTCCGCATATATTTTTTGAAGAGGCGGTCAAGGATGCGAAAGAACTCAATATTGCAGTCGGCGGCTCCGAGCTTGTAGGCCTTATTCCGCTGGAAGCAATGCTCATGGCGGCTGAATACTACATAGAAAAAGAAAATCTATTCATTTTGGATGAAGCAACTAAGATTAAACTTGTGGTAGAAAGACTCGGACTTAATTCAGTCCATCCCTTCAAACCGAAAGAAAAAATAATTGAATATATGATAGCCGAAGAACCCGATGAACCTCTCGCCAGCCTCAGCACCCGAAAGTTCATTGAAGCAATTGCGGCAAGGACAAGCGCACCTGGCGGAGGTTCTGCATCAGCGGCGATTGCTGCAATCGGCACCGGACTATCCTGCATGGTCGCTCAGCTCACTTACGGCAGAAGAAAGTTTGAAGAACTCGAAGGTAAAATGAGAAAAATTATACCGGTGCTTAATGACGCTTCTCAAAATCTTATCCCGATGATTGACGAAGATACAAACGCCTTTAATGACTATATAAACGCTCTCGGAATGCCAAAAGGGACTGATGAAGAAATAGCAGCACGGCAGAAAGCCATGCAGGAAGGCTTGAAAAAAGCCATACAGGTTCCGCTTGCAACTATGAAGTACGGGGATGAAGCCTGGGATATGCTTATCGAAACGGCAAAATACGGCAACATCAATTCAAAGTCAGATGTTGAAGTTGGAGCCAGGGCGCTCGAAGTCGGCATCTGGGGCGCTTACAAAAACGTTATGATAAACCTGCCCGGTATCAAAGACGAGCAGTTCAAAAAAGACATTCTCGCTGAGGCGGAAGAAATCGTCAAGCGTGCGGCAGTTAAAATGAAGGAGGCTCTGAAGATTCTCGACGAAAGGAAGTAATCCAATTAGAAACAAACATGTTATAAAAAAAATCAAGGGAATGATTATTTGAGCAAGATATGCCATATCTTGAGATAAGATGGACTCCACTTTAGAAGTGGAGTCCATCTCGAGAAACAATAGGAAAAAGATGTCCAACATCTGCCAGATGTTGGGCATCTGAAGCGGAAATGAAAAATAAACAGAGGAAACAACCATTATTCGGCAAAGCACATAAGAGGCATGATAATTTCATGTCTATGGACTTTTAAAAAATCATTAAATAAATGTTAAAAAAAATTCTAAAATGGATTTTGAAAATAATTGCCGGAGCAGTTATTCTTTCAGTGCTCTGGGTAGTATTTCTCAAATTCATACCGCCCCCTTTCGGTATGGCTATGTTTTTCAGAACAGTTGAATATGCTTTAGACGGAGAATTTATCCGGATGGAGAAAGACTGGGCAGACTATGATGAAATATCCCACAATTTTTTCAGGGCTGTCATTGCTTCCGAAGATGCACGTTTCCTGCAGCATTCCGGCATTGACTGGAAAGCAGTGGACAGAGCAAAAAAATACAACGAACGCAATAAGGGAAGAAAAAAACAAGGCGCCAGTACAATCTCAATGCAGACTGCTAAAAACGTATTCCTCTGTCATGACAGAACTTACTTACGCAAAGCTCTGGAACTTTATTTTACTGTTCTGATTGAAGCAGTCTGGGGCAAAAAACGCATTTTGGAAATGTATGCTAATGTAGTTGAGTTTGGCAAGGGACTTTACGGTGTGGAAGCAGCTTCACAAAAATTTTACGGAAAGCCTGCATCTAAATTAACACAGCATCAGGCTGCCATGCTTGCGGCAATGCTGCCGAGCCCCCGTCGATGGAACCCGCTGAAACCAACGAAATATCTTAAAAAAAGACAGGGCTGGGCTCTGGCAAGGATGAACAGCATTTCATTGAAAAAATTAGAAGAGTAAGATTTAGGAATTGCTGGTTTCGGCTCTGCTCAGCCGGCGGTGCGAAAAATCCTGTTCCCTGAGCTGGGTCGAATTAAATACGAGTTTCCTTGGCATAAGAACCAAAAGTAAAACGAATTTGAGATCAGTTTCGTTCTAAATAATCAAATTGATAAATCTCTTTGAATATTTAATTTTATTTTTCTGCATTTTATATTTCTGCTTTGAATAATAAATAGAATTTACTTATATTAATTTTATGAAAAGAAATGAAATAAATAACGAATTGATTACGATTCTTAAAAATGCCGCTTGGGAATATAATTTTTCAACCGATCAGTTAATTGATATTTATTTCAATGATATAAAGGATTATTCCATTTCGAAAGGAATGCTTCAGGTGAAACTGCTTAACGGCTATTCCTGGCATAAGCTGATAAAAGTTTTGGGCAGTGATGCCTTTGAACTTCTTAATGATGATATAATAAAAAAAGTTTTTCCCGTTTCTTACAGAAATGAGTTGTTTAATGCAAAAAGAATATTAATGCATTCGAAATTGAATGAAGATAATAGAAATTGAAACATGAAAAAAGAAACCCCTTTAAACAGACAATACAATCAAATTAAAAATAAATATCCCGGAACCATCCTTTTATTCCGGCTGGGCGACTTCTTTGAGACTTTTAACGACGACGCAGTCATTACAGCCAAAGTCTGCGGCATTACATTAACCAAAAGAAACAACGGAGCCGCCGGCGAAATTCCCCTTGCCGGCTTTCCGCACCATCAGCTCGACGCCTATCTGCCTAAACTCGTCCGCGCGGGGCACCGCGTCGCCGTCTGCGAGCAACTGGAAGACCCCAAAAAGAGCCGCGGCATCGTCAAACGCGACGTCGTCGAGGTTGTAACGCCCGGCGTCGCTCTTTACGACAAATTGCTCGACTCCAAATCGAACAATTTCGCCGCCGCAGTCTATATTAAAAAGGATAAAAAGGGCAGCATCGTCGGCGTAGCGGCTGCAGACGTCTCTACAGGCGAATTTTTCTGCTCCGAAACGCCCATCGACGGCATTAAAGAGCTTTTGCAGAGCCTTGCGCCGGCTGAAATCATCTACTCAAAGGATCAAAAAAGCATCGTAAAGGATTTTATCAAAAACTTAAGCGAAGAAACCTCCGCCGCAGGCTTAGAAGAATGGATTTTCGACGAAGAATTCGCCCGCGAAGCCCTTTTAGGCCACTTTAAAACGCAAAATCTCAAGGGCTTTGGCATTGAAAACTTCTCCGCAGGCATAATCGCCGCCGGCGCAGTGCTTCATTACATCAACGAAACGCAAAAAAGCTCCCTTCCGCACCTAAAAAACATCAGCGTTTACAACCCGGGCGAGTTTATGACGCTCGATTTCTCCACCAGACGCAATTTGGAGATTCTTTTTACGGCAAGCGGCAGCATTAAAGGCGGCACGCTCATTTCCGTAATCGACAAAACCTGCACCGCAATGGGCGGACGCCTCCTTAAAAAGTGGATTTCCCGCCCCTTACGCAGATTAAAACCGATTCATGCCCGCCTCGAAGCCGTTAAAGCATTTTTTGAGAGCAGCGAAAGCCGCCGAAACATCCGCGAACACCTCAGCGGCATCGGCGACATCGAAAGACTCACCTCTAAAATCTGCACAAACCGCGCTAATCCCCGCGATATCGCCTTTTTAAAGCAAAGCCTCCAGAAAATACCGCATTTGAAGAGCATTATAAGCGAATTAAACGTCAGCGGACTGAACATTCTCAATAAAAAGCTGAAAAATCTTGCGCCGCTCGTCAATATGATTGATTTGGCGCTCGTCGAGGAGCCTTCTGCCGCAATTGGAACGGGTAATATCTTTAAGGAAAGCTATTCTAAGGACTTAGATTCTTTTGTGAATGCAAAAATAAACGGAAAGAACTGGATTGCATCGTTTCAGGAGCAGGAAAGAAGCGCTTTTAACATCCCCTCTCTTAAGGTAAGTTTCAATAATGTATTTGGTTACTACATTGATATTACTAATGCCCATAAAAAAAAAGTTCCTGAGCATTATGAAAGAAAGCAGACATTAACAAATTCTGAAAGATATACTACAAAAGAATTAAAGGAATTTGAAGCAAAGATTTTGAACGCTGAAGAAAAGATTTCTGAACTGGAAAATGAACTTTTTAACGACCTTAAATTAAAAATAAACGAATACGTAACTGATTTACAGGAAAATGCTTACAAAATTGCTGCCATTGACTGCCTACAGGGATTTGCCGAAGCTGCTTCTGAATATAATTATACTCATCCTGACATTGACGAATCCGATTCTATCGACATTAAAGGCGGAAGGCATCCCGTTGTGGAGCGTTTACTGCCCATCGGAGAAAATTTTATCCCTAATAATACTTTTTTGAACAGCAAAGAACTAATTCATATCATTACCGGACCAAATATGAGCGGTAAGTCTTGTTATTTGAGGCAGACTGCGCTTATTATACTGCTCGGTCAAATTGGTTCTTACGTCCCTGCGGCGTCTGCTAAGTTCGGAATAATTGATAGAATCTTCACAAGAGTAGGTGCGCAGGACAATATAACTTCAGGGGAAAGCACTTTTCTTGTAGAAATGCAGGAAGCGGCAAATATAATGAACAACGCAACTTCTTCGAGCCTTATTTTGCTTGATGAAGTGGGACGCGGAACTGCTACATTTGACGGTATATCAATAGCTTGGGCGATTGCAGAGCATATACATAACAATATAAGAGCTAAAACGCTTTTTGCAACTCATTATCACGAGCTTAATGATATGGCGGAACGGTATGAAAATATTATAAACTACAAAGTAGATGTAATACAAACCTCCGGACAAATTGTTTTCACTCATAATGTTAAGTTGGGAGCGACAGATCATTCTTTTGGCATTCACGTGGCAAGAATGGCAGGCATTCCTTATGCAATAACGGAGCGTGCAAGAGAAATTATGCGTTCCTTAGAATCTTATAATAATGAAGATGATAATTCTGATAATAATATAAATGATAAAAACATATCAGAAAATGATAATAATAAAATAAAAAATAATAATAACATTAATAATAATGATAATATTAAAGCTAATAATGAAAATAAATTAAAAGAAGAACCTTTAACTCCTTTAAATAAAGCTTTAAGAGATGCAGAATATGCTTTAAACCCCACAGATACTGCTTTGAAACGTCCAGAAAATGCTTTGAAACGTCCAGAAAATGCTTTGAAACGTCCAGAATCTGCTTTGAAACGTCCAGAATCTGCTTTGAAACGTCCAGAATCTGCTTTGAAACGTCCAGAATCTGCTTTGAAATATATCAAAGCAAACAATTATGAAAATAAAGATAATGATTCTGATGATAATAATATTAATTATAATGAACAAAAAGAAGATGAAAACAATAATGATATTTCTATAAATGATAAAATTAATATTGATATAAATAAATCTGATTCTGATATAAATAAATTTGATTCTGATATAAATAAAATTGATTCTGATAAAAGTAAAAAAGATTCTGATATAAATAAAATTGATTCTGATATAAATAAAAAAGATTTTATATTGAAGAAAAGAACTCCGGCGGTGTCAGAAATAGTAACAAAAAAGAAAGCAGAGCCTCCTGAGCAGTTATCAATATTTGAAATGAGGGACGACAGGATTCGTGAGGAGTTAAAAGCTATTGATGTGAATTCCATTACACCGGTTGAAGCGTTAAATATACTTTCAAAACTTGTTAAAAAGGTGAAAGGCTGATATGAGCATAATTTCTAAGCCTACAAAGATTTCTAAGAATCTTTATAAGAAGTTTATTGAAAAAGAATTGCCGCCGGCGGACCAGTTAGCGGCGGCTCGGTCTATTTTGGCGAATGAACGTACGTTTCTTTCGTATCAGCGGACAGCTATAACGCTGTTAATTGCAGGATTTTCTTTTATAAAGTTCTTTGATATTGAGTTTCTGTCCGTCGTAGGGTGGATATTTGTGCCTTCATCGCTGATTACTATGGTTTTAGGCACGTTCCGGTACTTAAAAATGAAAGATTTAATTCGTAATATAGAATATGAGGCAGTAAAAAAATGCGATTAATACGGTTTATGTCATTCCGCACTTGTTGCGGAATCTCACGATTGATGATTAAAATAGTAGAAAATTGTATCAAAAAAGAAAATTACAGGTTTATGTCATTCCGCACTTGTTGCGGAATCTCACGATTGAAAATAAAATTATATGAATAATCTTTTAAAGCATTATTATTACAATTATAATCATGAAAAACTATTACATATACATTATGGCATCGAGAAAAAAAGGATCATTATACGTTGGAATAACAAGTGATTTACTTAAAAGAGTTTATGAACATAAAGAAGAATATATCGACGGCTTTTCAAAAAGATATAATACGAAAAAATTAGTTTATTTTGAAGTTAGCAGCAATCCAAATTCTGCAATTAAAAGAGAAAAGATATTAAAAAAATGGAAAAGGCAGTGGAAAATCAATTTAATTGAAGAAGAAAATGCTGACTGGAGGGATTTATCGGATGGCTGGTTTGATTGATGATGTTTTTTTTTGAATTAAAGTCGTGAAAAACATTACTTGAGATTTTTCAACAAGTGCGGAATGACATTCAAAATTAAATAATTTATATTTTTAGAATTTAGGAGCAATTAAAATGAGTTTTAAAGCAGTAAAAAGCATAACGTGAGATTCCGCAACAAGTGCGGAATGACATTCAAAAGGCTTAATTGTTTTTGCAGCAAGTAAAAAATTTCATTTATAAATATTAAAAATGGCTTTGAAACAGAATAAAATAGAAATACATTCAATCGTTAGAACCAAAAGGAAGACTATAGGGATTAAAATTGACAAAGATGCAAATGTGAAGGTGCGCGCTCCTCTTGGAATTCCCTTAAAAGAAATTGATAAAATCGTAGAAACAAAACGCGATTGGATAGAAAAGAAATTAGCTGAGATAAAAGCGAAATCTGAGAAGAAATTAAAAGTTTCGTACAAGGATAAAGCGGTTTTTTATTTTCTCGGCAAGCCTGCCAGGCTGATTATAACTGATTCTAAAGACACCGCTTTTGAATTTAGGGACAATAAATTTCGTCTGAGCAGGAGATATTTGGAGCATGCGCCTGATTTATTCAGCTATTATTACAAAGAAAAGGCTAAAGGCTTTTTCAATTATCTTGCAAGGGACATTGCAAAACATGTAGGCGTTTCTTTTAACAATCTTCGCATAAGTAACGCGAAAAAACGGTGGGGATCTTGCAGTTCGAAGGGTAATTTGAACATAAATTGGCGGTTAATAATGGCACCGGAGCATGTAATCGAGTATATTATGTGTCATGAGATAACTCATTTGATTGAGCTGAATCATTCGCGGCGTTTTTGGGAGATTGTGTCGCGTTTAGATCCGGATTATCAGCTTGCGGAGCAGTGGCTGAAGGATCATTCGTATTATCTGGAGTTTGATTTTTAGTCCTGCTTTACAAATTCCTTGTTAATAACCGTTTCACCGCTGATAATTTTTACATAATAGGCGCGCGGTATGAAGCGGGAGATGTCTATGCGCTTTTCGCTGCCGTTGAAAATCCATCCTTTTTCGCGTTTTATCATTACGCCGGCTTCGTTGTAGATTTCAAAGCGGGTTTCGCCGAGTTCATCTTTGAATCGGAGCGTTATTTCGTTCTTAGAAGGATTTGGAAACAAATCGGCGGTCGTTTCAAAGCCGGGCATGCGCACTGAGGAGATGTCTCCGAGATGAAAGGAGTAATTAAAGCCTGCTCCGAAGTCGGATTCAAACGCTTTTAAGGTCTTTTCTTCGGCATCGATGATTTTTATGTAGCCGTGTCCCTGGTCTTGGTACGCCCAGTAGGAAAGTCCGTAGTGATAGGGGTCGCGCACTTCAAGAGTATAGCAGCCTTTGGGGAGATTAATTTCTTTGCGGTGTATTTTATTTGCAGTCAAACCTGTCATGCTCCAAATAACTTTTGATTCGATGTCTTTTATCTGCACGGTGTAGGTTTCCGGACGAAGATTGGTTTTATAAAAAAGAGTAATATTTTCGCTGAACATATCCGTCATGATAAATTCAGTAGAATAGCTGTCGTTAGCGGCGTATTCATCCTGTATTCCGTTGGGATTAACAACGGTTACGGTGAAAACATCTTCTCCGTCGCCGAGCCAGAAGGCTTCGGAAGGCACTGGAAGATAGACTTCTTCCGTCTGATGGGGCATCAAAGAGCCGCTCCAGGAGTATGTTTCCTTTTCACCGCCAGAAACGTAATATTCAAAATCGGCTGATGTGAGTACATTCCTGCCGTTGTTTCTTAAAACGACCAGAATGTCTTTGCAGACAGGATTTTCGCGCCTGAAAAGTCCCGCATCGCTGGGCTGTTTCACGAGATAGATTTCTGCGTCGTTTTCAAAATTTGCTTTGCCGTAGTGAAAAAAGTGTACGGTAGTCCAATAATTGCCCTCGCCCATGCGGAGATTATCTTCGGGAACGGGTGTTATGTCATAGTCCAGAGAAACTGTATCACCGTCAATAAAAGGCGTCAGTTCAAAATCCTGCTCTTTAACTATATCACCCGGGCACCATCCTTCTCTCGCACCGGGCCAAGTGCCGCCCTGAGGATAAACCGGATTCCAAGCACATTCATAAGGTTTCCAGATATGCCATTCATATTCCAAATTATCGTTTACGTAAAGATAATGAGTGTTGTCTTTCCATTCGCAGCAATGGGGATAATTGCCGTTATTGCTGTAGTGACCGTGTCCGGTCATGCGTATCCTCACTTTAAACTCCTCTGCTTCGGGCAGAAGAGGGACTTCTGTTTTATTCATGCGGGAATCATCCGAGAGAAATTTATATTTTATTCCTGTTGCTTCGTTATCGTTCCAGATTGTTTCAATCTTTTTCACATCGCGTGGCGGGGTGCCTTCAATGAATAGAAATTTCAAATCAATCAGTTCATACTGATTATGGGCTGCCATATCAACTTCGCCTTTCAGCCAGGGGGCGTAATCGGTAAGATCATATACCCATGTAAATCCTTCTGGTCCGAGTTCAAGAAATTTTCCATAAGGAGTGATACTTCTGGCAATCTCACGCCGGTTAACTATTTCAAAAGGCTCGGAATAGTACTTAAGAGTATCCTGCAAAACAGAATCCTGGGCTGCCACAGTCATCGAATCAACCGGATTCCCGTCCTCGTCGTATGTGTAAAAAGTACCGGGCTCCCATACATAGCGGATGCTGTCTATTACCGCCTGACGATCCTCAATTTTATAAGTAACTATTGAAACAGGTGAATTTAGAAGATATCTTATCACGAAATAATCTTCTTCGGCAGTTTCATAGTCCCCTTCACAAAAAATAACATTAGGAATTTTCCCGGGGAATTTAAGCTTTTTCGAATTGTCTTCTGCATTGTAATGCCTGACAGCGGGGGCGCCGATTAATATGCCGTCCTGCCCTTGTCCGGATTCATCCGGCAGAATGTTGTTTTCTACATTATCCATTGAATAGTAAACAGCAATTTTATCATAAAAGGGATGGGATTCATCAATTGCCTTGTTCTGCCACTCTTTTATTGCCGCACCATCGAGGGCGCCGCTCCAGATACGAAATTCATCCATTGCGCTTTTTATGTTGCCGCCTGTCCAGCTTAACCGCAGAAACTCTTCGCTGTCTGGAAATGCATCCGGAAACTTTCCCCTGATATGGCTTGTAACTTCATTGCCGTCTATGAAAAATTTAATTCTGCCCTCATACTGGTCTTTGGTTCCGTCATAGACCATTGCAAAATGCTTCCAATTAGATGAATGATCTACACTTCCGCCGACTAAAATGCCGAAATCGTCCCCGTCCTGAAGCCTCCAGTAATAGCGCCGCGGCTGCATATATTCCTCAACGGTTCTGAACTGAAGGGCGTTTCCCGCTCTGAATATAGTTCCTCCGCCGCGCCATCTGTCTATTCTGAGCTTCATTTCGACTGTAAATTTCTGCTCTCCTTTAAGCTGCTCAAGAATACCGCAGTCCACACGGTCGTAGCTGCCGTCAAAATCAAGATACGAGTCTTTAAAATCGCTTATCACGCAGTCAGAGTGGTTACCAGCCGAGAGCACAATTTCGTTTCCGCCTGTCATTTCATCATAAGAAAACTGAAGAATAAATCCGAAAAAGCTGTTGACTTTCAGTTCATTATTTAAATCAATGTAATGCCATCCTTGTTCCTCGAAAGTTATATCGCCCTGAAAAAGAACCGAAAAGCCGCTCTCTTCCATCTCGGTAAGCTCATCAAGTCCTGAATTAGCTGCTTTTACGGTAAAGTTTTTTAGAGTAATACCCGGCGTTTTCACGAATATTTTTATGCGTTGAAAGTTTCTGCCGCTTAAATCGTTTTCTTTGCTAAAGTCTTTTGTAAAAAGCATTTGTAATTTCGCAGGGGTATTTCCTAAAGTAATCTCATCATCTCCGCCGGCGACCTGAAATTCAGTTTCGGAGTTTACTTTTGTAACTGTTTTTTTATGATATGTTTTTCTGTAGCCGTTTCGGGTGGGAGCCTGTGTGTAATAAATTTTTTCTGGAAAACCGCCGCCGTAATTATATTTCGGCTGCTGCACCAGATTGGAATCCGTTACTCCGGTATGCTGATAAATGTATATATTTGCTCCGGTGTCCCATTCGCCGCAGTCATACACATCCTGCGCTGTCTGCCGGTCGCACTTCAGGGTATATAATGCGATTATTTTTCTGTAATAATCTGTATTTTCAGGGAACTGCCACACACTCCGCCGCTTGGTAATATCGTCGAAGGTTAATGTCTGAACAACGGTTGTATCGCCTTCTTCTCCAAAAATATCAAGTGAATTTATAATAATTATAATCAGTACTGCTTTCAGAACGGTATAGAAATTCATAAAAAATCTCCGTATTAAATAATTTAATTACTATGGGGCAAGATAATGAATTCTTAACAAAATCTACACATATTTAGAAAAAATCAGTCTAAATCTCTGCTGACTTTCATCCTTTCCAGATCGTCTATGCTGAACACCGCCCCTATTACAGTGCCGTTAATGTCAAAAACAGGGGCGCCGTTGATTGATAGAGTTATCTCCCTGCCGTCAGGCCTTGTTATACGGTTAATCATATCGTAAATCGGTTCTTTTGAATCCATTATTCTTCGGAAGGGCAATTCTTTTTCCGGTATTGGATTGCCTTCAATGTCGCGTATTTTCAAAACGGGTGTGTTATATTTTTCTTTTTGTAAATCCTTGAGGCTGAATCCGAGAAGTTCCTCGGAACGTTTGTTCATATAAATGAAATCTCCGTTTTTGTCGAGCTGCATTTTGCCCGTGGGACTGTTATCCAGAACTCTCAGCAGCAGTTCTTTCTCATTGGCAAGCTTTTGCTCGTAAACCTTCATATCGGTGATATCTATGAAGGTAATTACGATACCCTTCACGGCGTTTTCAATGGTTCGGTAGGGAAGTATTTTTAAAAGGAACCAGCCGCCGCTTTTCGTCTGTACTTCTTTTTCGACAGGCTGCAATGATTTGAGAACCCCGTCGATTTCCTCGAAGAAATTTTCATTTTTGAAATTATAAGAAATGTGCTTGATAGGTCTGCCTACATCCGAATCCAAAAGATTGATAAACTTTTCTATTGCCGGTGTAAATTTACGGATGCGCAGGTTCAAATCAAGGAAAATAGTGCCGATATTAGCTACGTTGAACCAATTATTTATGTCGTTGTTTAATTCGGTGAGTTCTTCTATCTTGTTTTGATATTCCGAATTGACAGTATAAAGCTCCTCATTGACTGATTGAAGTTCTTCATTTGTGCTTTGCAGCTCTTCGTTGGATGCAATCAGTTCTTCGTTAGTTGCCTGAAGTTCTTCGTTGCTTGTTTCCAGTTCTTCGATGGTTGCCTGCAGGGATTCTTTTGTGTATTTAAGTTCAAGCTCAAGGTCTTCAATTCTTTGATGAACCTTCTGCCCCATGTCAAACTGTTCAAATTCTTTTTCCTGAGATTCTTTGGGCTTACATTCTGAAAAAACAATCAGAAACAGTTCCTTCGAGTCTTTATCTTGATTAACAGGTTTTACCGTAAGGTTAATGCAGACGAGTTTTTCGTTTCGCTTGATGACCATATCCTTGTAAAAAACCTCGCGGTTCTCTTTCATTGCCTTGTGAATGGCAGTGCCGACTGCAACAGAAAGGTCTTCGCGGATATGGTTCATTATGTTTAAATCTACTTTTCCGGCGGGAATCTGTAGAAAATCGCTTAAATCGCCAAAAGTGTGCAGCAGTTCATAATCTTTATTTATTATGATTGCCGGAGGTACAAAGTCTTTAAACAACATATCCTGAACATAAACTACAAGGTTTTTAGTATCGTTTTTCTTATTCCCTTGTGCCGTATCGAGCTGTATCATTGGAGCAGGGCGTTTTTTCACTGTTGGGATATAGTAATCGTTAGCAACTGCTGACTTTAGCCCTTCTTTGCTTTGGAAAACCTTCCATTTATTGTCAACCGGTGTAAAATACGGTGTAAGGTCGCCTACTGATTCGCTGGTGCCGAGGAACAGATAGCCGTTTGTAATCAGCGAAAAGCTGAAAAGCGAAAGAACCTTTTTCTGCATTACAGGCTGAAAGTAAATCAGAAGATTGCGGCAGGTAATCATGTCAATTTTGGAAAAAGGCGGGTCTTTAATTATGTTGTGCGATGCAAAAATAACCATCTGCCGAATGTTTTCATTTACTTTGAAAGTGTTGTTGTTTTTCTTGAAAAAGTTCTTCAGCCGCTCTTCCGAAACATCTGCGACAATATTGTCGGGATAAACCCCTGCGCTGGCATATTCCACCGATTCGCGGTCTATATCGGTTGCAAAAATCTTTAGGTCGTAAGTTTTTCCGACGTATTCCATATATTCCCGCATGAGAATGGCTATTGAGTATGCTTCTTCACCGGTTGAGCAGCCCACCACCCATATCCGGACTTCGTCTGTTTTGCTCTTGTTTTTAAAAATATTTGGAATAACCTTTTTTTGAATTACTTCAATTGCTTCGCTGTCGCGGAAAAACTTTGTAACGCCTATAAGAAGTTCTTTGTATAGAATATTAAGCTCTGATGGGGACTGAACAAGCAGATTGAGGTAATTCTCAATGTTTTCGAGCTGGTTGATGCTTATGCGGCGTTCCACCCGCCGGATAATAGTATTCGGTTTATAGTATGTAAAATCAGTTCCGGTGCGGGTGCGTATAAGCGCCAAGATTTTTGACAGTGTATCTTCGTCTTCACGGATAAATTTATCGGTATTATCGGTTTTTGCCACGTAAGGATGTTTTACATATTTCATAAGCTGGGCGGGCATTTTTTCGGCTGGCTGTATGTAGTCCACAAGCCCTGTAGCAATGGCGCTTTTAGGCATACCGTCAAACTTAGCGGAACTTTCTTCCTGAACCATTGCCATGCCTCCAGCGCCTTTTATTGCTCTGATACCGAGAGTGCCGTCTGAGCCGGTACCCGAAAGAATGCACCCGATGGCTCTTTCTCCCAGATCTTCGGCAAGGGAGCGGAAAAATATGTCAATAGGAAGATTAAGCATGTGTTTCGTGCCTTGATCGGTCAGGTAAAGCTTGCCGTGAAACATGGTCAGATTTTTCTTCGGAGGTATGAGATAAACCGAATTAGGTTTCAACTGCATACCGTCTTCAATTCTGAGAACGCTCATTTTTGTGTGTTTGGAAAGAAGCTCCACCATAAGGCTTTTGTAATCGGGTGAGAGGTGCTGCACTACAACGAAGGCAAGTCCTGAATCATGCGGCATATTGGAAAAAAACTGCTCTAACGCTTCCAGACCGCCCGCAGAGGCGCCGATGCCTACGACAGAAAAATCCAGACCGCTTTCGTCGAGAGATGTTTTAATGCTTATTTTTTTTTCAGGGGCTTTGTTATTGCTCTGCTCATTATTCTTGTCAGTATCTATCTGCTTATTCTTCTTATTCCTTGCCGGCATATTTTCTCCAAAGGGATGTGCAGTGAACACTTAATCATAAAATATTTAATTGTTTTAACTCAAATTTGCAAAAATTAAATTAAGTATTTTTTACTATTTTTACAAAAAATTTTTGATGGATTCAGTATAATTTATATTTTTATCAGATACAAAATATTGATATTTTTTTATAAATGAGAATTTAATTAAATTAAAAAAAAATTTGATAATTGTAAAGTAATTCGCAAAATAAATTACACAAGGAAATAATTAATTGAGTGAGTTGAAAAAATTTCAGTGGTGTCATTCTGTCCCGGTGCCGAAAGCTTGTTTCAGTATTGTTTCAGAATCTCACGAATGAGGAACACACCCCTTAATCCCCTCTTGGGGAGGGGAAATTCTTAACTTGAAATTTTGAAACAAGTTCAGCATGACAAAGATATGGTTTTTAAGGCTAAATTAAAAAATAAACAGGAGGGAAAAGATATGATTTGGGAAAATCACACAAGGGAATGATTATTTTTAGGTAGATTTGCCATATATTGAAGAAAAATATTGAAAAAAAAGTAATGTAAATGAAAAACCGAAAGAGACCCCACCCCTTCCCTCCCCAAGGGGAGAGAGCAAGATCGTTGAATTCCCTCCCTTTGGGGAGGGTTAGGGTGGGGCTTAAAATAAACAGATGAAACAGACTAACAAAATATTGATTACTTGTCTCCTATTTATCTCAACGGTTGTTTATTTGGGATGGAGCCAGCCGTCAGGTGAGATTTATCACTATAAGCAGACGGGAAAAGATACAATAGATTTCGGCATGGCTTACCGCGGAGATTCCTTGCAGACAAAATTTATTTTAAGAAATACAGGCACTGAAAACCTTCGGATACTTGACCGCCTCCCGAGTTTTTTAATAGGTAAAACTCCTGACCAGGGGGATGTATTCGATTTTCAGGAGTTCAATTTTTATCCTTCTGATTTTCTTCCTATTGACACCATTATGCCCGGTGAGGAAATCGAGCTTACCATACAATACAAAGACCGGATACAGGCGCCGGCAGATACAGCTATATATCCCTTCGGAAGAAAAAAGGCGAGACTTGTGCTCGGTTTGATGCTTTTAGGCAGCGAAGAAACTGCCGTACAGAAAGAATACGTGCTTATCAGCAGAAAAACGAATCTGAAAATGGATGCTTATGAAAACATAATTAATTTTGATTCTGTTTATATTAACACAAAAGCAGAAGAAACATGGCTGGTGCAGAACAGCACTACTTTTTCTATTTCAGTTGACACCGCCGAATTGGAAATGCTAAGCCCTGTTGTGGGAAAACCGGAGTTCTCAAATTTGATAGAAGGTAAAGAACCGGAGTTCCCTGTTGTCTTTCCAAAAAAATTCAACCGTATTCCATGGCAGCTTTTTTATGAACCAAAAAATACGGGAGCAGACAGCGCATATTTTAGAATCAGCTACAAACCTGAGCCTGAACTTTATCCCGATTCTATTATCCGTCCCTGGGTGAAACTTTTCGGAACTGGAGTTTTTCAGAAAATTGAACTTGACACCTTGCATTACAGAAATGCAGTGATCCATGGAGATACAATTGACGCAGGCGATGTGCTCACAGGAGATTCGCTTGAGTTTCTTTTTACTTTAAAAAATTCGGGCAGCATTCCTTTGGGCAGTAAGGATGAGTATATATTAGAGAGTACCGATGAAGAAATTTCTTCGTATTTCAGAATTAGCAAGCCTTTGATAAACGGTTCGCATTTAAGTCCCGCAGGTACCGACAGTATAAAAATTGTTTTCAAACCCGAGCGGCGGGGCGAAGTTTTCGCAAGATATATAATTGAAAGCGATATAGATGAAAGAAATATTAGAGGCGCACCCTCTTCAAAAAACAGAGTGCTTTTCATCCTGCGCGGCAGAGGGGTTAAGCCGGGTATAGCAGTATCATCCGACACTATAGATTTTGGCAATGTAGTTCTAAGCGCTCTCTGCCCTTCAAAACGAGACACTCTTTTTCCCGTTGCAAATACAGGCAATTCGGATTTGAAGATAAAATTTGCGGGCACTTATCCTTACCACCCGAATTCACCTTTTAAAGTCGAGCCTTCATCCCTCGAAATACCTTACGACAGCATTAAAACAGCCCTCGACACAATAAAAGTGAGTTTTTCATCAGCTCATATCGGAGAGTTTGTGGACACCTTATTGATTGTCAACAGCGCTCCGCCCCCCCAAGACAGCTTAAAAGTTTATCTGAAAGCCGTAGGTGTTCCTCCCGTGCTTGCTAATTTGAGAATACCGCGGGATATAAGAGCTAAGCCGGGCAGACAAATAAACGTTCCCGTGATTGTTGACAGCAGCAGAATAGTCTTTGCAAGGACATTTGAGGACAGCATTTCTTTCAACAGCACTATTTTGCAGTATGCAGGATATTCCACCATAGGCACTGCCTCTGAAAATGCTCCGGGATATCTTGTAAATATCAGCCTCGGCGCCGGGGGTGAAACGCTCGGTATTTCGCTTACAACTCCTATGGGAGTTTATTTTCTGCCGAGAGATACATTAATCACCCTCCATTTCAATACGTATTTAGGCGACCGCGCCGCAACACAGATTTCTTTCACCAATCCCAAATTCGGAGACGGTATATGCAACAATGTGTTAGACGCAGACGAATTTAAAAACGGGCTGTTTACTCTTGATTCCGTCTGCGGTCTGAATCTGAAGACTCTTCCGGCAAATGGTCAGTATTTTTCGCTCGAGGGATGCATGCCCAACCCGGCAGAAGGCATGATTATAATTAAATATTCAACTGCTTTTAAAACAAGAGTATCCGTCGAAATTTATAATTCTTACGGTGTGATGTGCGGCAAAGCTGTCGATGGAGTCCTCCCGGAGGGAACTTATGAAGCAGCTTATGATGTTTCCGGTTTTACTCCGGGCGTATATTATATCAGGATGAGAGCAGGTATTTTTTCACAGACAAAGATATTAACGGTTTCAAGATAAATGCAAAGGATTTTTTATATATTTATTGTTTTTGTGTGCTTAAGCATTAATGCAAATTCCCAAGGGTTTGACTGGCAGTATTCCGCAAGAATGCCCGCCGAATATCCCGATATATATTTCGGTGTTTTTGCCGAATACAGCATTTTAAGCCATGAAGGAGGCATTGACTTTTTTGAAAATGCCGTTTTCTGCCGCCGGTTTAAGAACGGTTCGGGCAAAGGCATCAGTTTGGGAATCTCCGCTGAATACTGGATGGAAGGAGATGCTGCGGTTTCAGGCAGTATTTCTTATAAAAACGCTTTAGGCAGCTTTAAAGTAAAATCGGTCTTGCCGAGAGTGGAAGAAGATTTCGTATCTGAGTACCGCTTCGATTCCGATTTTTCGTATTTATGCCTGCAGGCAGGTGCAAAATACCGCCTTTTCCGCAGTCATTTTCATGCAGGCGCAGAGGTTGTCATAGAATACCTTTTTAATAACGAAAATGAATACAGCGAGCGGATTATTTCACCAAATGATTATTTCACTACCGACCCGCCGACACAGGAAAGAACAATTGCTGAAGGCAGCATTGCCGATGCCGAAAGCATTATTTTTTATCCCGCAATAAATCTCGGATACGATTTTGAATACGGCAGGGGACATTACTCCACTATATATTTTTCTGCGATGTTTCCCTTGTCTGATGTAATCCAAAATGGAAATTGGAAAATGTGGAGCTTCTCATTCGGTATTATTATCAGGCGGGGCTTCTTTTTTTGACGTAAAAATCTCCACGCGCTTCTTTTTTTGTTTCCACTTTGCTGTCTAATTCAAGCTGGCTGAGATATTTGTTCACTTCATTGAGATGTATGCCCAGTATTTCAGACAAGTCTTCTGCTGTGCATGGTCTGCGGGCTATTGTCTGCAAGATAGCGCTTTCTGTGTCTTTGCGGTAAGAAGCGGCTTTTTTTCTTTTCGGGGATTTAGCAATGATTTCAGTTTTGGGAAAGTCGAAATAATCAGCAATTTGTCTGAGTTTTTCCTCTGATGCAGGCTGAAGACCCGCTACTGCGCCTGGTCTGTCCAGAGTATTTAGCTGAAGCATGTCGGGATTGATTTCGTGAATTGCTTTTTTTAATTCCGCAAGTTCGTTTTCTTGATCATTGTAACCCGGCAATATTAGAATCTCAAGCCAAATTTCCCCTTTAAATTCTTTTCTGAATTTTTTGAGTCCGTCTATGTGGGCATGCACATTCAAATCTGATTTGGGACGATTTATTTTCAGGAAAACATTCTGAGTGGCAGCATCCAGCGAAGGCATCACCAAGTCTGCTTTTTTCAGGGAACTGCGTACATCCTTATCAAAGAAGAGTGTTCCGTTGGTCAGTACCGCAAGATTAATCTCAGGATATTTCTTTTTTATGTATTCAATAATATCCCCGATTTTAGAATTTAAGGTAGGTTCGCCTGCTCCCGAAAAAGTGATATAATCCGGTGCAGGATTGCCGTAGAGATAATCATCCAGCTCTTCGACTGCTTTATCCGCGGGATTGTATTCTTTTCTTTCCAGAGTGAGATTGGTTGTCCTGCCGCATTCGCAGTAAACGCAGTTCAAAGTGCAGGTTTTGTGGGGCACAAGGTCAATACCAAGAGAAATACCGAGGCGCCTCGAAGGCACGGGACCGAAGATATATTTATAAGCCGACATCATTTTACACCATAATTTTATAAATGAAAACATACTTTTCTACATTATGAAAAATACGAAATATTTCGGAATAAGCATATTTCATCTGTTTATTTTGATCCCACCCCACCCCTCCCTTACAGGTAAGGGAGGGAGCAATTCCCATCCCCAAGAGGGGATTAAGGGATGTGTTCCTCTTACGTAAGATTCCGGCATTCCGCTTTACTTCAGCCGGAATGACATCCATGATTTTTTTCAATTTTTAAAATCTCTCAAATAATCATTCCATTGTATGATTTCTCTAATCATGGATGTTTCATTTCTAATAATGTTTATTTCATAATTTTTAATAAGAATTAAATAACTAATAATAGAAATTTTATAACTAAAGAAGAATATTTTATAACTGATGATAAGAATTGCATATTTATGGGTATCAATCGTTTGGCGTAAATAGTCAATCGTTTAACTTTTGATGTAATATGTTCAACTTTTGATATATTTTATTTAACTCTTATAATAAATTATTTAACTTTTGATATTTATTGTTTAACTTTTATAATATATTGTTTAACTTTTGCCTTAGATTATAAATTTTTATGTATATTTAAGGAATTATTTTTATTATTTATTTATTTTTTATTATTAGAAATCTCCTTCCTATTATTAGAAATCTCCTTTCTAAGTTGTACTTGGGAAGGAATATTTCAAGAGAAGTTATACTTCACGGTAAAAAGTGCTTTCCCAAGCACAGCTTAGGAAAGAGGGGTAAAAGAAATTGCTTTCCCAAGCACAGCTTAGGAAAGAGGGGTAAATGAAAGTGCTTTCCCAAGCACAGCTTAGGAAAGAGGGGTAAAGGAAAGTGCTTTCTCAAGCGCAGCTTAGGAAAGAGGGGTAAAAGAAAGTGCTTTCCCAAGTACAGCTTAGGAAAGAGGAGTAAAGGAAAGTGCTTTCTCAAGCGCAGCTTAGGAAA
>CAZOBD010000068.1:0-20718 GCA_964577665.1 uncultured Hyphomicrobiales bacterium | reverse complement strand
TTTCCTGTTATTTTAAAATAGTCTAACAATCCCGCCGGCAGAAAATACTTAAATATGGCTTTTTCCATCTTTTCTTCAATATTTTTTAACTGCTGAATTCTTTATAAAAGAAGCATTTCTCCCCATTTTTTGTTTATGACCCGACATTCAGTCTTTAAAATAATCACCCCTGGTGTGATTTTCCTAAATCACGTCTGTTTAATCAAATTTAAATACTTATTTCCGCCTGCAGAGTAATACTCCTTTTGCTGGCGCCGGTTATTTCTGTTATTCCGCTTCCCATGGAATCAGTATTGTTTTTTACTGTTTCCGAATACTTCAGCCAAATATCAGCATAATCCAGCAGCTCTACCGAAAAATAAAGATTCCATCTCATGCCTGAGCCGTACAAGGGAGCCGAATACATCGTTCCCGGTACGAAAGCTTCAAACTGCCATATTGCCGAATGGTAACTTTCGGTATCAAAAAGTGAATACCTTACTCCCGTTTTTAAAAAAGATGTGAGCCGGTACCTGAATTCGGCAAAACCTGCCCAGCCGGTTTCTTCGCTTTCGGCACCGTCAAAACTAACAAGGCAGAATTCCCCTCTCAATCGAAAATATGCTCCTTGCTTGAGCAGGAATTTATGCTCAGCCCTCATACTGCTTCTGTTTTTTTGTATTGTACGGCTTATTTCATCATTGTCCTTTACGGCATCAGTTTTATTTTCATTTCTCAATCTGAGTACAAAAACATTTTTTTTGTTTATTTTTACCTGTGCTTCAGAAAAAAAGTCCATTCCTCTCACAGGAGTATCCATCGAGTATCCGGCTGACCTTCCCCCGAAAAAATCAACATAAGTGTTTATATCGGCATTCTTTATTCCTTTCCAGCGAAATCCTGCATAGAATCCTGTTTCATCAACAGGCATATAAGATTCTCCGAAATTATACGAATACGGCGAACGGTATTTAACGGGGAAATGTCTGAAATTAAGAGCTGCTTCATATTTGTTGTCATAAAATTGTAATCCGCTTTTAATACCGATATTATTACGGGCATCATTAGAAAATTCCACACCGGCAGCGAGGCTCCGATAGTTCATGAAAGAATAAACGGATGTAAGCATCCCTTTTTTGCCGAAAAATGCTGCTTTCGAACTGCTTTCTATTCTTTTATCATATTCCAGATATTGCGCCGAAGCGCCGAAAGTAAAAACCGGGATGGAATATTCAATATTGATTCCGCTGCCTTTTTCCACGAATGTATGATATTTCTCTGCTTCGCTTTCGGTGCGAAAATATCCCGAAGAATATAAAGAAGTAACACTTCCGCTGTCATTAACGTTCCCTGATTTTGGTGTATGCGAAATCCATGCCGTGGTCTTCAGCCGGTTGAATGACGATAATGACCAAATTTTTGATATCCCGGCACCCCTGAAAAACAAATTGTCAATGGTCGATCTGTAAGGATTTATCCCCCTGCCTTTCTGCAAAGCCGGAGAAATAACTTCAGAGCCTTTTCTCATGCCGAAATTTTTCCAAAGAACTGATCCCATGCCTGTTTCGAGATAATAATCCCCAGCGGTCAGCTCGAATCCTGAAAACTCAGCCTGAAGCCAGCCTCCGTAGAAATCGGCTGTCTTCACCTCGAAAGCATCCTTATCAGTTAGCAATCCGGCTTTTATATTATCGGATATGTAAGTAATCCTGTTATATATTTGTTCTTTTCCTCCTGTTTGAGCGTCATGCGGTGATTTATTCAACGGGCTGATTACTGCCGAAGTCCTCATTCTGTAATAGAGATTTTCTTTTTTCCATTTCTTTTTTTCTGTGATAACCGTACACAATTTTAAAAAATAGTATTGTTCTTCTGAAAGATTCAGGCTGTCTTTTATCATCTCGAAAGAAATCTTTTCATTTTTTGCGGCAAGTTCAATTATCCTTACGGCTGTAGGAATCGGAAAGCCCGGTACTTGTGAAAGTTCATCGGGAGTCGATTCGGAGATAATTATGGGATTTTTAATAAGAAAATCAATTTCTTCAAGGCTGGATGAAGCTTCGGTTTCTCGTGCTATGTTTTCAAGAACGTTTTCAAGTTCGGAGTAATCCGGCGGTTTTGAAAAACAGGTCAAAGCGAGCATGAACCACATTCCGAGTGCAGGAACAAACTGCCTGAGAAAAGCTAAAAATATTTTCTTATGATAGTAATGTTTCATTTCACCATGAAATAACAACTCCGAAATTTTTAGAAAAACTGAGAAACTGATGATAGCTGACTTCCGAAAAAATAGTGATATTTTCAGTTACATAAACAGCGGCTCCTGCTTCCATTCCGACAGGGTTGGTGAGATATGCCAGTCTAAGGGAAGCAATATCTTCTAAATCATACCTTATTGCTCCTGCGGCGCCTGAGCTTCTTTCAAGCATAATAATAATGTCAAAATCAAAATGAAGTTCTTCTAAAGGAGAAAAAGAAGCCCCGAAGACAGCCTTTTGCAGCGGAGTATGTGTATCCTCGCCGAAATTTGCTCTGTTGATATTTGAAATGAAAAAACCGGTGCCGAATGTTTCACTGACTTTATAGAAACCGCCTATGTCAACAAACCATACTGATTCTCTATCATAATTTTTTATTGATAAACTGCTGTAATTAATTGATG
This sequence comes from uncultured Hyphomicrobiales bacterium, assembly GCA_964577665.1. Taxonomy (GTDB): domain Bacteria; phylum Bacteroidota; class Ignavibacteria; order Kapaibacteriales; family UBA2268; genus CAYVTD01. Next base: position 18,077 of record CAZOBD010000068.1, on the reverse strand, counting down.
CTCCTATTCTTATATCATCATTCAGATATAAAGCGCCGGCAGATTGAAAGGAGAGTTCCGAATAAAGCTCATTTCCAAGATAATTAACTGAGGATGCTAATGAAATATTTTTTCCCAAAGGTATAGCCGCAAAAGCATTAGCGGGAGATAATTCCTTAATGCCGTAAACTGCGGGTGAATACGAAGCCGAAAAAGTATTCTTTCGAATAATGAGGATATTTGCCGGATTAGCTCCGGTTTTAAGAGGATTAATCGAAGTTATTCCTCCGGCAGATTCAATAGAAAATACCGCTCCTCCTATTAATAAATTTGAATAGGCAGTGAAAAAACATGTAAAAACTAATATAAAAATGCAAAACAAAAACTTTCCGGCAGAAGTAAATCTGCCTGAAATAATAGAAAACTTCAATACCATTTTTTTAATCTATTTTGAAATACATTATTTCAAAAATAAATAACACAGCGGAAATTACAATTTTTTTCCTGTAAAGTTCTGCAATAATATCTTGTCAATATCTACTGATTTGCCCAAGAGCAGAGATACATTTCTGCAGGGGAAACCATAAGACTGTGCCTCGGGAGAATTCTGACTGTAAAGCCTTGGTTGCCGTTGTCCGGACATAAGTAAGAGCCTTGATAGCGGTGAAGATGTCCTTCTGTTTTTTTAAGTTGTAATTCTTCGGTTTTAGTATTGGTAAGATTACCATGCGGGTCCACCGTTCCGTAAAAAACCTGCACTATTACATCATCCGGGGTAAGCCTGCCTAAAGACACAGTGGCTTTCACACCTATGGGCTTGCCGACGTGAGGCTCTCCGTTTTTGGCAATTTCAGCATCAATAACCTGAACGCTTCCCCATTCCGAGCGTACTTTTTCTTTCCACTTTTTGAGTTCTGTTGCATTTTTTGCATCATCTTTCACCATTATTTTGTGGAGCTTTACCGCCGGGAAATAGTATTCCTCGGCATAGTCTTTTACCATTCTGTAGGTAGAATAATAGCAGGCTATGGTTTTAATTGCATTTTTCATGTAGCCCACCCATTTTTCAGGGACTTTAGTGGTGCCCTGCCGGTCATAGAAAAGCGGAACCGCTGCCTGCTCCAGCACGTCGTAGAGGGCATTTGCTTCTATAATATCCTGATCTGTCTGATTGCTGTATTCCTCGCCCTGACCGATGGCAAATCCGTTTTTGCCGTTGTATGCTTCGTCCCACCAGCCGTCAAGAACACTGAGATTAAGAGTCCCGTTCAATCCTGCTTTCATGCCGCTTGTACCGCTCGCTTCCAGGGGCCTGATTGGATTATTCAGCCATACGTCGCAGCCTTTGACCATAAAACGGGCTATAACCATGTCGTAATCTTCCAAAAATACAACATTTTTTTCAAGGTTATGTTCACGTACTTTATGAATAAGCGCCTGTATTACTTCTTTACCCTGAGTGTCGAGAGGATGTGCTTTGCCTGCAATTATAATCTGCACGGGACGCTCCGGATCTGTCAGTATTTTTTTAAGACGCATCATGTCTGTGAAAAGCAAAAGCGCCCTTTTGTAAGTGGCAAACCTGCGTGCAAATCCAATAGTAAGGGCATCGGGATTCAAAAAATCCTTAATACGGTTTACCTGCTCGGGCATTAAAAGATTTACACGGTTTTTTCTTAAATGTTCCCTTGCAAAAAGCACCAAACGAACTCTGCGGCGCTGCTTTTCCCGCCATAGTTCTTCTGTGGGTATCAGGTCCACATCCTGCCATATCTGTTCGTTGTCAGTATCGTTTCTCCAAGAAGGTCCGATATAACGGTCATAAAGCTCGGAAAATTCGCGGGCAACCCAAGTCTGTGTGTGAATGCCGTTTGTAATGGCACCGATAGGCACTTCGTCTTCGGGAAAGCACTTCCAGATATTCTGCCACATTTTACGTGCTACTCTGCCGTGCAGCTTACTAACCCCGTTATGGAAAGAAGTCAGTTTAAGACCGAGTATCGTCAAAGAAAAACCGGCGTTATTGTCGAAACCTCTTTCCTGACCCATAGCATAAAAATCATCCCTGCTGATGCCGAGTGATTTTATATATTCGCTGAAATATACATCCATTCTTCCGGTGCTGAAGACTTCATTTCCTGCGGGAACAGGTGTATGAGTTGTAAAAACTGAAGAAGATCTCGTTATCTGTTTTGCCGAAAAGAAATCAATGCCGTATTTTTCCTTGAAAATGCGGGTTCTTTCAATAAGTGAAAATGCAGCATGACCTTCATTAATATGATAAACCGACGGATTAATTCCCAAAATATCAAGAAGGCGCACTCCTCCTATGCCCAAGACAATCTCCTGCTGAATCCTTGTATCCCGGCTGCCGCCGTATAGCTGATCGGTTATGTCGCGGTATTCGGGGTCGGTATTCTGACTAATATTAGTGTCCAGAAGATAGAGGGGGACTTTACCTATCTGCATAACCCATATCTGCGCATAAGCTTTGCCTCTCGGCATAAGGACGTCTATGATATAAGGCTCACCGTTTTTTCGCCGCATTAATGTAAGAGGCATGGTATTGAAATCGTTGAATGAGTATCTCTCATTTTGCCAGCCGCTCTGTGTCAGAAGCTGGCGGAAATATCCCATCTGATACAAAAGACCTATGCCAACGAGAGGAAGTCCCAAATCAGATGAGCTTTTAAGGTGATCGCCGGAAAGCACTCCTAAGCCGCCGGAGTAATTGGCAAAACTTTCATTGATGCCGTATTCCATGCTGAAATAGGCAATGCCGTCTTCGTAATTGCCGGATACTCTGTCGTACCAAGTTTCTTCTTCCATATATTTTCTGAAATTGTCGTGTATGTAGTCAAGGAAGGATGTAAAATCAGATTTTTCTGACAATTCCTGCAGCTGGTCCTGATTAAGCCTGTTTAACAGAAGCACGGGATTGTGGTCAACTTCCTCCCAAAGCTTTCTGTCAATTCTGAGAAATAATTCTTTGGCTGTACTGTTCCAGCACCACCAATAGTTATATGCAAGTTCTTTAAGTTTGTCGATTCTTTCTGGTAACTCTGCGGTAACTATAAAACTTTTTACCGGTTTCATTGAAATACTCCGTTATTTATTTAACTACTTCGTTTTTTTAGTTCCAATTTCGTCATTGCGGGAAGCATAGAGACGAAGCAGTCTCTAACTAAAAGCATGCTTTATAAAGATGCTTCGCTGCTTCCGTAATGAGATGTTTAGTGCTTTTAAAACAGTTTCTCTACTAATATATTAAACTTTAATCAAATAAACACTTAAAATAAAATAATTAATCCGGCATCATAGTATTGAAAAAACTACAATGTCAGATATGAAAAAAATAATAATAAGAAAAAAAGAGGAAACAGCAAAAGCAATTGAATCTTTACGCTCAGGAATGCCAGTTATTTTTCCGACTGAAACGGTTTACGGCATAGGAGCCCTCGCTTCAAACGAAAAAGCCATTGTAAATCTGTATAAACTTAAAAAAAGAGATTTTTCTAAACCCTTGGCTCTTTACTTTCATGATTATTCCGAAATCCTGCCTTATGTTAAGGAAGTATCTATGTCTGCCCGCCGCCTTGCAGAAAAATACCTGCCCGGACCTTTGACGATTATTCTTAAGGCATCCCCTTGTGTTAATTCTATTATTCGAGCCGGTAAGGATACAGTCGCCATAAGAATACCCGACGATGAACTTACTTTATCTCTTCTCAAAGACCTGGGCGAACCTCTGGCAGGTACTTCCGCCAACATTTCGGGCAGAAAGTCTGCAGCAGACTATGAAACCGCCAATGAATATTTTCCCGAAGGTATCGGAGCGGTCCTTGACTCAGGACCTTCTCCTCTTAAAACAGAATCGACTCTGATTGACTGCTCAGGAAGCAAGATAATTATTATCAGGCAGGGAGCCTTAGAGTTGAATACAGAAATAATATAATAAACTCATACAATCCTTCTGGATACTATCAGATTGCTGATTTCAGCGTTGAAGTACTTAGCGACAACCCTGCATTTTGCCATCAGCAGAAAGAATATATTTTGATTTTGGCCGCTTAAGCTTTCAAAATTGCCCTGACCTTTTGAAATAATAAGATTTGCTTTGTTATAAACATTCAGAAATTCTCTGCTCGACAAATGCAAAATAGTACCCGGGGCATCATAACCATTTGAAATTATCTCTGCTGCAAGATTCATTTTTACATAAAGTGCATCCTCAAAAGTAACGTCGTTTATAATTGGTCCGCCTCTGACTGCAAACCAAATCCTTTTTTCTCCGAACAGTTCTTTTATTGTTTCTATGAAAAGCTTGTCGAACACGATTTCACCTGAATTATCACCGAGATAGAGTATAGATTCGGAGTTTTTAATTTCTTTTCTCAGTTCTTCACTATGGTCAATGGTAATGTCCAGCCATTCCAGTCTTTCAAGCAGCTTTTCAAGGTCGAAACTTTCCTGCATTCCGAAGTCAATTATATTGCCTGAAAGAGCAAACATCAAAGCGGTTCTGAAGGGATCGTCAGAATCTTTCACCTGCTTCTTAAAATCACCGTACCGAATGAGAAGCTGTTCGTTATAGTGTTTCTTTTCATTTTTATAAGGGTCTGAGTTTATTAATTCTTGCACTTTCTTGTGTAAAACTCTGCCAAGCTCCGGCGGGGATTTCTCAAAATCGAAATCGGCAAGCTGCCGGAAAAAATCACGCATGGCGCTGTCTTTTCTATGAAGCGGTATCTCGTAGCTGTTTATGTTCCTGATGAATGCTTTCAAGGCGCATTCAAGACATTCATGTTCCGTTCTCATTTTTTCTTTTATTCCCGTAACGGCTCATTAAAAAAATCGCTGTATATTAAAATCAATGATCCAACGGTCTAATCATTTTTATATCTTCCAAATTACAAATTCTTTTTTCATCTGTTTATCTTAAGCCCCACCCTAACCATCCCCAAAGGGAGGGAATTCAATAATCTTGCTCCCTCCCCTTGGGGAGGGCCGGGGTGGGGTCTCTTCCGGTTTTTCATTTACATTACGTTCATACTACAACAGCTTAGACAAGCTCGACAAACCCACCGGCTCCACCGAAAGAAAAGACTCAGCGTGCCGCACACCGATTAAATTCCCGAAATGAATGGAACGTGCTTCGATTTCCTCCAGAAATTCGGGGCGGTTCAGGCGTGTAACAGGCTCGCTGTCGGGTGTTATTCCTTTTATATAAACCTGTGAAGCATAAGCCTTTATAGAATCCATCTTTTTATCGAAGAAATCGCTTACATCTACGTAAAAATCCGGCTTTCCGGGAAATTCATAAGACTGCATATAGGAATACATTTTCCTTATGCGGTAGCGCCCCTGCGGTCTGCCTTCAAATTCTGTTTCTATTTTCTTCAGTCCTGCTTTGAACATAGCAGTTCTTATCAGCTTGTGAGTATTTTCATGGTCTGGGTGCCGCTCAAAGGGCGGGTGCATCAAAACAATTTCGGGACGGTACTTCCTTAGAACGGAAATGACTTTAAGCAGGGTACGGTTGCTAATTTCAATGTTTCCATCCTGCATACCTAAATTTTCACGAAAGGCTGCTCCTAAGATTTCTTTAGCTTTTTCGGCTTCTTCAAGTCTTATTTCCGGCGTGCCGCGAGTTCCCATTTGACCGGTAGTCAAATCAACGATTGCAGTTCTTTTACCTTCGGATGCCAGTTTGGCAAGGCATCCGCCGCAGCAGATTTCAATGTCGTCGGGATGGGCCCCGAATGCAAGCACGTCAACTTTATATTTGTTTTCGTCCATGTTTACCAGCCTGTTATTGAGTGAATTTTTTCAACGCGAATCATGTGGCGGTCTCCTTCGAACTCACCTTCAATGAAAGCTTTTGTGATTTCTTTTGCAGTTTCAATGTCCATAAGTCTTGCGCCGCAGGCGAGGACATTGGCATTGTTATGCCGGCGGGCAAGTTCTGCCATTTCGGGAGTGCAGCAGTTTGCACAACGTATCGTAGTAACTTTATTTGCCACGATAGAAACCCCGATACCTGAACCGCAGATTACAATTCCGTAATCTGCAACCCCTGCCGCCACAGCTTCTGCCGCAGGAAAGGCATAATCGGGATAATCGACGCTGCCGGTAGAAAAAGCCCCGAAATCGAGCACTTGATGCCCTAATGTTTTTAGCCATTCCGAAATTAGTTTCTTATACTCAAAACCCGCATGGTCGCTGCCAATTGATATTTTCATTTTTCCTTCAAACCAAATAGTATAAAATTCATAATTCAAAACTATAAAATAATAAGAAAATCAGTGCGAAAAAAATTAAAATCAATTAGAGCGGACTGAGAAAAGTAGTAAGACCGTTATTGCGGCTGTAGATACAAAAATAAGAGGTTGAACGGCTTCTTCCCAGAAAGTTTGTTCTTCGGGGGGAATTGAAGCTCTTGCAAAACCGTGTTCAGAGCTGTTTACAATATCAGCTTTCTCTCTGCATATTGTGTCAGTGTAAGTATATGACATTTCGGGGAAAATTTTTATTGCTTTGTCAGGATTTGAGATTTTTCCGGAAAAATTTAATGTAATACTGCGATGAAGAGAATCAGTGGTGTTTCCAATATTTTCAAAAGTTACGCCTGCTTTAATAAGGCGGATTTCCAATTGATGAACATCCTTTCCTGCTTCATCATAAAGCAGAATACCAGCGGAAGAAAAATCCTGCTCCAGCTTAGACAGAAGCAGCCATGAAGCAGGATGTTCATTTAAAATAACAGATATTTTGACTGCATTCTGCTTAGAAACAAAATCAATTATATCGGATGTTCCCTGCTGAAAAAGGGAGTCAATAATTGAGAAGTTGTCTTTTGTTTCCTGTGCAAAAATATTTATATGAAAAATAAGTAAAACTAACAATGTAAATATTGACTTTACAAAGTTCCTATTTTGAATATTGGTTACCATATTTTTTTGACAGGATATAATTCGAATACTTTATTTTTTGAAATAACAGGAATATTTTCGACTATACTTTGCGCAATGATTAATCTGTCGAAAGGATCTTTATGATGAAAAAATAAACTTGCATTTTCCAAAATATGTGATATTTTAATATCTAATGTCAGAAAATTGTTTGAATAAATATCATAAATTACTTCTTTCAAAGATTTTTGGAGTAACAGTCTGCCTATACTCGATTTTATTGCTATTTCCCAAATACTTGCAATACTGACAAAAATATCATTATTTTTATCTAAAATAATTTCTTTAGCTAAAGCACTTATTCTGTCATCGCTTTCATTAAAAAAAAGAACAGCATGTGTGTCAGCAAGATAGATCATTTACATATAATCTTTAAAATCATCAATTGGATCATCAAAATTATCAGGTATAATAACACTTCCTTTGGAAAAACCAAATAATCTTTTATTTTTATCTTTTTTAATTTTCGGGTAATTGTAAAAATCATCTATCAACCTGATAATATCGTATTTTACATCGTCAGGAAGAAACTTAATTTTATTTAAAAGCAACATATCATTCGTCATAATATTACCTGATAAAACTTAATATATGTGATTTATAAATACAATTAAGACAAATACTAATTTCTAAGAATGTCTGACTGTGTACTCAACTCCGGTTCATTCAAGTCAGACAATAAAACTGTTTTTAGTTAAGATTCAAACAAATGTTATTATCTAAAAATTTTAATATTTTAAATTATATTTATTTTCTTATACGATAAAAATATTCGATTATTTTGCGATTACAAAACTGCCTGCCAGCTTTTCACTGCCGGCTGATAATTCATAAAAGTATGAGCCTGAAGGCAGATTTGATAATTGAACAGGATAATTATGGCTGCCGTTGTTCAAAAAGCCTATGTCTTTTGAGAAAACTTCGTATCCGGCACTGTTGTATATCTTTATCTCTACGGGGCTTGACTGCTTCAATCCGAAAGCCAGATGGAAAGAGCCGCTGCCGGGATTTGGCGATACGGAAACATAAGTTTCAAGGATTTCATAATCTACACTGCTGGCATTGTCGCCGACGCCTACCAAGTCCAAATCATAAATGCCGCCCGATTCCATATCTGCCGTAACTCTCATCTTTGCTTTTTTCAACCCGGAGGACTTTGGTTCGAAACGAAGACGCAGTATCATGTTGGAGCCTATACCGAGTTCGTCGGGCGGTTTAATCAAAAAATTGAATTCATTTTCGCCTGTGCCTTCTTCGGGTATTACTTCATAAGATTTAATTCCCAGTGGTACATTACTCTCGTTAATGAATATTACCGACTCTGTTTTTGACCTGCCGACCTCTACGGTGTCAAAATCCAGCGGACCCTGGGTTTGCAGTGTCAGCTTTTTCAGTTCATTATCAGGTCTGTAATAAAAGTCGAGATAGCTTACTCCTGCGCCGAAATTCCACAGCCTTGCTTTGGAATCTTCCAAGCTGATGCCTGCGGATTTCATAATAATCCCTGATTTTTCGGATAGCACAGGTTCCCAGGATTTTCCGTTGTCAGAAGTGCCGTAAACTTCGCCTGCCAAATGCTGTACAAAAATCATTTTTGAGTTATCGGGAGCAAAAATGTAAACAGGTCTCAGATTGTTTTCCGTGAAATTATACACACCGGGTGTCCATGAAAAACCGCCGTTGGTCGTAGCCGCACATTTATAAACATTACCGTTGTACTCTTCGGTATAAACAGCGATACCGTTCATCTTGTCTTTGAAGCCTATATAATGCACATGTGCGCCGTCATATACGTTCGAAGCCTGCCATATATCTCCCCTGTTTGTGGAGCGGTAAATTCTTCCTTTGGTTGTTCCGAACCATCCGTGGTCATCAATCCAGTAATTTGCACCGACCCATCCTTCTTCATCTGGCAGAGGTGCGCTCTGTGATGTCAGGCGAGTCCATGTTTGCCCGCCGTTTGTAGTTTTGCCGACGGCAAATTTACCGCCTTTTACATCCCCTAAAAAAATGCCGTTATCTTCGTCGAAGAAGTGTATTTGATTGATAAAATCGGCAAAATCTCCGACGGGTGTGTTTGTCCAGTTGCCTCCGCCGTTTGTAGTGCGGTGTATAGCTGCGCCGCCGCTCTGAGGACTGCTCGCTGTGTAAGCTTTTAATCCGTCAAAGGAAAAGATGGTGTAAGAATAATTTGGCACTGTAACGTATTGTGCCTGTCCCGAACTTAAACGCATAGCTCCGAAATTATTTCCGAAAAACCCTCCTGAAGCAACTGCCCAGAATGTGGAAGCATCGCTTGAATGTGCATAATGCCAAAAAGGTGTATAAGATTCGGGAAAAGTTACAGCACTTACAAACTTATTTTCGGAAGGTATTTTTATGGGAACAGGCATTACCTGTTCGTTATAATAGTTGTCGGCTTCAAAGATTAGAAGCACGTTAGCGGAGCCTTCGTACCACGGGTTGCTTGGATGCAGAGTGATTTTCATATCAAGAGAATATTCACCGCCGCCCGGCAGACTGCCAATATTTTCCGTTTCTTTGGAAATTGTTATATAAGGGCTCAAGGGCTTAATGGTAACTTTCAGATTAGATGCATCGGCAAGGTAATTTGTGATTTTCATATCTACGTCTTTCGGCTCGAAATTATTTAGATAAGGAAGACCCGAAAATTGAATTTCATAAGCCTCTATGCCGGGCATCTGCGGTGCTGATTCATTCATATTTTTGTAAACTGCCTGGAAGGCATTTACCTGTCCGAAATATAAATGGCGTATGTCGGGATTGCTCGTTAATACATTGTCAACGGTGCCGCGCAGCTGATGCCAGAGCTGTTTGGGAGTCCATTCGGGATGGAGAGCCTTAATGAGGCCTGCTACACCTGCTGTGTATGGGCAGGCGAAAGAAGTACCGTTTTGAGTTGAATACCGATTATTAACGGATGTGGAATAAATGCTTTGACCCGGTGCATAAACTCCGACCTTAAAACCGGTATTTGTAAATGATGCAAGCCTGTTATTAGTACGTGTTGCACCTACTGACAAGACATTTTCATATCCTGCCGGGTACTGACCGCCGTCGTCGATGTTCATGCCGTCATTGCCGGAAGCCACAACGACCAAAGCGCCCATTTCAACTGCCTGATTGATTATGTCCTGCTCAGCCGGGGAGCTTCCCGGTCCGCCCCAGCTGCAGTTAATTATATCTGCCCCGGTCTGTGCGGCATATAAAATACCGGAATATCCTCTGAAAATACCGTTTACATTTTGGTCGGTAGCACACTTCACGGGAAGTATGGAGCAGTAAAAACCGGGACTGGCAATACCAATATTATTATTTGTAACGGCAGATGCACATCCGGCGCAGAAAGTTCCGTGAAAATTGTTTCTGTTTTCGGGATCATTATCTTCTTTGTAATTACCTGAAAAGATATCGTTTTGGCTGATATTACCAACCATGTCCCAGCCGTTTACATCGTCGATTTTACCATTGTCGTCATCATCTTTGCCATTGCCGGGTATTTCACCGGGATTTGTCCAGATATTGTCTTTTAAGTCGGAGTGGTCTATTTCAGTGCCCGAATCTACAATAGCAATAAGAATATCGGGAGAGCCTTTTGAAAGACCCCATGCCTTTTCAAGGTTCATACTTTTTAGTCCGTACTGCTTGCCGCTTTTGTAATCAGGATCGTTTGGCACAAAATCGGTTGTATAACGTTTAAAAACGGGCACCGCATATTCCACATCAGGATTATTCATCAAATCCATACATACGTCGTAGGGATCGACCGGAGAATCGTAGGATACTTCATATATTCTTGTTACTCCGTGCCTATCGCCCGAAAGGATTTCATCTCCGGGTGTTTCTCCTGCCAGAGGGAAGATATTTGTTATATTCAAATCTTCAATTGACTTCTGTAAAATTGCAGAGCCGATGGATTTTTTATCAGGACCGACACTAAGTCTGCTTTTCGTCTTAACATGAAATGTGTTCGGCAGGTAATGCTCGGGAGCGAGTTTTTCTATGTTGAATATTTTCCCTGCGGTTTTCTTACCGTCTTTTTCTTTTCCGGGCAGAAAAATGGTATAGGCGGCATCAGTTTTAAAGCTGACGTTTTCATACGGCGCTGCCGGATCGTTAATGCTGCCGGGATTATAATTGATTGCGGCAAATAAATTTAAGCCCGAAAGAGTAAGAATCGAAATAAGGAATATCGAAAGAATGGTGATAAGTTTTTTCATTTAAAATCCTCTCTTTTTTCAAAAACTACAAGTCAAAATGATTTTCTAATTAATCAATAAACAATTAAATTAAAATAATATTTTTGAAATAACAATTTATTTATTTAATATTTCGGTTAAGATGCAAAAAAAAATAAATATGTACTTTGCTCCGCACAAGACCTGCAATCTTTCGTGCAGGTACTGCTATGTGCCGAAATATAACAGAGCAAGCCGCAAAACAGATGATAAATACATATTGCATAGCCTTCTTTCCTTAAGACACAAAATAGAGGCGGAAAGTTACATTATAGGCGAATTTTGTTTCCACGGCGCTGAACCTTCGCTGATGTCTCCAGAAGCATTGGCAGAAGGTGTCTGCATAGTAAAAGATCACTGGGATGCTAACGGATTTTCCGGCAAAAGTGCATCAATACAAAGCAACGGCACTCGGTTTGGCGAAAAATATCTTAGCAGGCTTAAAAATAATCTGCCTTCCGTAAAATCGCTGCGGCTTGGTTTTTCTATTGACCCGCCTAAAGAAGTGCATGATATAATGAGAGATTATTCTTATGATAGAGTAATGAAAAATTTCGGGCTTGCAATGGAAATGGGATTCACTGTGTCTGTGCTTTCGGTTGTTTCAGACGAAACTATGAAATGTCTGCCCGGTTTTTTTGAATGGATGGAGAAATATCTTGAAATGAACCGAAAATACGGAAATCCCCGCAAGATAAAATTCAAATTTGCAGCAGGGAAGAGCGAAGTAAGCGAAGAACAAATGTCATATTTTGCAAAAGAGCTTGTAAGAAGAGATATGACGGGCATTTCACAGATTTTTTCGCCCGGGTACTGCATACAGAGCGGGAATGAATGTATGTGGCTTGAGTTCGGAGCGGACGGAAGCTGCTATTCTTGCAATAAAGCCTTTTATGAAGAAGGAATTTTTGCCGATTGGAAAAAAGATTCGATTGAAAGTATTATAAATAAAAGAAAATTCTTATATTCGGATTATCCCGTGCATGCAGATTGTGCCGGATGTGAATTTGAGTTTTTCTGCAGCAGCGGCTGCCCGATAGACCGCCTGAAAACAGGCAGGACGGCGGGGAAGGCGCATGAATGCATTATGATAAAAACCGCTGCCGCAGAGATTGAAAAAAAAGGAATTCATATAAGCGATATCTTCAATCAAAATGTTTAATATATCTCCGGGGGCTGAATATGCTTTTTTCAGGAGTTTTAGAGGTTGACCCCTCTCAAATGACACTTATCAAAAGGGTGAAACCGAGCAAACTTTTTTCTAAGTTTATCGATGTTATCACGCTCGGCACTGCTTCAGAAAAAGAAGAACATGAAACTTTTACGGCTGTAACTATCCTGCAGCAGATTAACATGGGACTCCGCGCCATCGATATTAAAAATGTCGTAAGACTGGCGGTGGATAATTATGACTTTTATCTGGACGAGAAGGGCGAAGAAGACGATCTGGAGCAGGCTATGCTTGAGTTCAAAGCAAAAGCCGACCCGCTCGAATCAGAGCTTTTTAACACTATTTATCTCGTTTTGGAGCATTTGGAAGGCAATCTGAAATATCTTGTTGAAATAAGCATTTCCCGTAAGCACAAAGTCGGCGAGTACCCCATAAAAATTACGGTTAACGGCGTTTTAGACGAATTACGGCTTAAACCCGGCGAAACCCATGAAGATTTGAAAAGAAGGATGGAGTCCATATTTGTTTCTCAAAATGATTATGACGAATACATTACCCGGCACAAGCAGACTTTCGACGGATTTGTTGACAGGCTGGAGCTTGGCTTGAAAAAATTCATTAAAATTGACAATGTCCGTAAAACATCAAGCAAACAGATAGTCCGTCCGCAGAAAAAAGTAACAAATGCAAAAGAAATAAACCACGAGCGCTATTCCGAGCCGGCATTTTACGGCTATTACGGTTTCGACAGCTACATGCTTTACACTTTTTTGTGGTCGGGTATGCTGTATAATAATAATATTTATGTTAATGACGTATTGGTTGTTGATGACATGGGGCATGACGTTATGGCTGTCGGCGAAAACGGTTTCTATGCCGGCGATACAAATACCTTTAACGAAGAAGCCGCTTTCGAGCCGCCTCCGACAAGCGATGTGGAATACTTTGCCGGAAGCGAATACGACGAAACAATTGCAGAGGTTACAACTAAACCGCTCGGGGAAGATACTCTGGTAACAGAAGGCTCCGGCTGGCTGGAGACAGGCTCCGTTGAAGAATCCTCATCCTGCTCATCATGCTCAAGCTGCGGAAGCTGCAGCGATTAAGTTTAGCTGAAAAAAATGAAAGAGCATTTCAAGAAATTTTTACATAATGCCGGGATTTTATTTATAATCCTGGCAGTTTCTTTTGTTGTGATCTCAGACCTGCTCCCGGAAAAAAATCTTAAATGGGACTTTCTCAGCTTTTATCAGGCATCGAAAGCAGCCCGGCACAATGACAATATTTATTCGTGGGAAGTGCTTGAATCTCACATAGATAGTGAAGATGCCGTTATTATTGAGCATAAGAAAGACTTTTGCCATACTCTTCCTTATCTTTATCCGCCTTTTCTTGCTTACGCCATTACGCCTTTGACAGAAATGGAATTTGCCAAAGCATCGTTTTACTGGACGGTTATATTGCTTTTCGTATTTACTTTTGCAGTCTATGTTTGTTATTTGACTGCAATGGAAATATTTTTCATATCCGGAAGAAAGGAAGGAAAAAAGTTTTTTAACTGGTTTATTTTCGGAATAATAGCAGCTTTTACACTGCTTTTGAGAGACAATATATGGCTGGGTCAGGTAAATATTATAGTTCTTTTTTTTATTTCTCTGGCGGTTTTCTTTTCAATGAAGGACAAGCAAATACCGGCGGGAATTTTTCTCGGCGCCGCCATAATGATAAAGATTACTCCGTTTCTGCTTCTTGCATGGCTTGCAGGGAAAAAGCAATACAGGGCAGCAGCTTGGACTATTGCTTCGTGTTTGATATTGACGGGTTTTTCATTTGCGCAGGGAGCTTTTCAAAACTGGCTGAATTTTTTTGAATATCTGCCGACCGTCAGTTATGGTTCATTTGCCGACGGCTTCAATTATAACATGCTTCAGGCAAATTATTCCATACCCGGAATACTTTCTAAACTGATAGGACTTAACAGTTTTTTTGTAAAAATCTTATCAATGGTTTTTCTTGCGGGAGCTGCTTTGTATATTTTTTTTAACACGAAAAAGAAGAATTTTCCTTTTCTTATGCTTCTGCCTGCGCTGATTTTCATGGTAATAACTTCGCCTGTTGCTTACAAGCACCATCTGATTTACCTCATGCCCGGGACAGCCGTCCTCAGCGCCTATATATGGTTTTTTTCAAAAAACAGGAGGATTCTTAAGGAGATAGTACTGTTTGTGATAGTTTCGGCTTTTGGCAGTAAGTTTTTTATTCTCGACAGGTTTTTGTCAGGAGATTTGTTTGCTCTTTATAAATCGAGTATATATCTTATTTTCCTGGCGGCTGCTTTTGCTTATCATTTGTATATCATTGGTAAAAACAAAAGACATTGATGATCATTTATATTTTATCTTGAAAACCAGAATAGTACATGCAAGTATAATTGTAACGGAATTTGCAAGAATCATAGGAATTGATACGAGATATATGCCGTAAATAAGCCAGCAGAGCACTCCGAATGAAAAGATGATATACATGCCCAGAGAAATATCTTTTGTGTGTTTGGTACGCCAGATTTTTACTACCTGCGGAATGAATGCAATAGTGGTGCAGAAGGCAGCCATGCCGCCTATCAGTTCGAATAAAAGCATGTCGGAAAACTCAAGAATTATTTTACAATACTAATATTTTTTGTCAAAATGCCCGTACTATTTTTTATCCTTACAAAATATGCGCCGGGGGGCATTTGGTTTGCAGCGAACTCGAAAGTATATGCTCCTTTTTCCAAATATCCTTTGTAAATATTTTGAGCATTTCTTCCGAAAATATCGAATATTTCTATTATGGTGTAATCAGGCGTTTTGTTTTTCAAATATATTTTTGAAATACTTCCCCTGTAAACGGGATTGGGATATACTCTGACTTCATCTTCAAAAGCCTTGTTTTCGGTTTTTACACCCGAGATAATACGGGAGTTAACTTCACATAGTATGAAAGTAGTGTCTATGAAAGCGGAATCGGGCATAAAGGGAGTGATAATATCAAAAGTCTGTTCTCTTTTTTTCACATAAAGAGTGTCCAAATGGCGTACTTTTCCGGGTCCGTAAAACTCAACTGCAACCGGATGTTTAAACACTTTCGGCACCTCGCCGAAATCCTGTATTTGCGTAAGTCTGACTTTAACGCGGTTTTCACCTTCTATCCGTGAAGCGTTTACTTTCATGTCGAATACGGGATGACCGGGGTTATATATCCATTGATCGAAAAACGTATCGAAATCAATTTTAGAATCGGGAAGCGACTGCTTGAAGTAATTTTTAAAATCATCGGTTTCAATTGATGTATTTCCATAATCGCGGAACATCCCGCGCATTACGGAGAGCATTTTTTCATTGCCGAGAGCAGCGTACAGCATGTGATATATCCATGAAGCTTTTATATAAGTCAGGGACTGATGAAAAACCTGACCTATAGGCAGTCCGTAAACAGGCGGCAGTTCGATGCCGTCATCATAGTAAAGATAATAATCTCGTTTCCCGAGAAGTGTCCATTTGTACCACAATTCTCCGTATTTATAGTCGAGCCACAGGTATTCGCCCCACACGGCTCCGCCTTCGTTTATCCATATATCGTTCCATGTTGCGCAGGTTATCAGGTCGCCTAACCACTGATGCACAAGTTCGTGCATTATGATATTCTGACTGCCGTGCCTGATGTCTCTGCCCCAACGGTCGCAGCCTCTTGTGAAAAGTCTTTTCAATGCGGTGATAGTCTGATGCTCCATTCCTCCGTATATATAAGGCTGGAGGGAAACCATACCGTATTTTTCAAAAGGATATTCTACAAATGTTTCTGATAGAAATTCCATCATATTAACTACGTCATAATATGTTCTCGGGGCGTTGTAATGAAAACCCGTGGTGTCATTGTTGTAATAATCTTCCTCCCAGCAGTAATATTTTACTTCCACAGAGTCATCCGGGTTCGTAACTCTTTTGTACCAGTGGGAAAACTCTTTGAATTTTGAAGCGCTTACCGACATAAGGTAAGTGGTCATAGGCGAGTAACTCTTCCAGTAATATGTAATGCTGTCGTCTTTTATTACTTTTTCTTCCAGAAGACCGTTGGAAGCGACGCTGTAACCTTTAGGAACTTTTACGGTTATGCTTACATCGGCTTTGTCGTAAGGACGGTCGCTGCAGGGCATCCATATACGTGCCATAACGGGTTCGCTCATGGTGTATGCTATTCTTTCGGGAATAAGGATAGAATCCCTCACAGTTACGGAGTCCTGCAAAATCTCGTCCCATTTTTTGTAGGGAGGGCTGAAATCGCCGAAATATCCCTTAGGATATACAAAAAGCCCTATGTCTTTAAATTTTGAAATATAAGTGTAATGAATATCGAGATTTATAGTGTCTTCTTTACTTTTTTTAACTGCAAAAGTTATATAGATATAACCGTCAATATCGGGCTGAGTGAAATCAAAAGTCTCTTCTCCGTCGATGAATATTCTGTTTATATCCAAACCGGGACCGTCAATTTCAATCATGTTTGTATCTTTATTCAGCGCAATCATCATTTTCTGGATACCGTCGAAGTGCTTGTCTTCGGGAGTATTGCCTTCATTATTCATAAGATTGTACCAGTCCATGTAAAGGTCATAGCTCAAAACATCGTAACTGCGCCTCTCAATAGCAGTCATCATAGTACTCAGTTCTTTCTGCTTTTCAAAATGGCTGCAAAAATGATGCTTTTCCTCTCCGTAGAAGTCATTTCCGGGTTTTAAAAAAAGTGGTATTCTCTGGGAAAAAATCTGCGATGCTGCAAGAAAAAAAAATGCTGCTGTAATTATCGTTTTCATAACTTAATATCTATTATCCTGATGCTACATAATCCGTTTCTATAAACAAAGATTCAATATTTTTATTGCTATGGGGACAAAATTCCGCCCAATTAGTTACAAATTATTTTTTATTTTTCAGGTTTAAAACTGCGCATCGAGTTTAGAAATTTCCGGCTGACGGACATAAGCTGTTTAAAATACAATCCCGGCATAGCGGCTTTCTCGCTTTGCATATTTTTCTTCCGTGGCTTATGAAATAATGAGTAAAAATAACCCATTTTTCTTCCGGGATTAGCTTCATCAATTTATTTTCAATTTTGACTGGGTCTTTCGTAGAAACAAAACCCAGCCTGTTTGAAATGCGGATAACGTGAGTATCTACAACAATGCCAGGAATATCAAAGCAGTGCCCCAGCAGTACGTTAGCCGTTTTTCTGCCGACCCCCGGCAGAGTTAACAGCTCATCCATTGTTCCGGGTACTTTTCCGTCGAAATCTTCTGTTATTTTTTTTGCCGCACCCTGTATGTTCTTTGCTTTTGCTTTGTAAAATCCCGTTGAGTAAATATCTTTTTCAAGTTCTTCGCGGGGGGCGTTAAGATAATCCTCTGGCGAACGGTATTTTCTGAAAAGGTCTTTGGTAACAATATTCACTCGGGCATCGGTGCACTGTGCCGACAGCATGGCAGCAACCATAAGCTCGAAGCAGTTATTGAAATTAAGCTGGATTTTTACATCGGGATACTCCCCGGCAAGAATACCGAGTATTTTTCCCATTCTTAGCTTCTGCTTTTTTAGGCTTTCTTTTCTTTTCATCTGTTTATTTTAAGCCCCACCCTAACCCTCCCCAAAGGGAGGGAATTCA
>CAZOBD010000067.1:0-20762 GCA_964577665.1 uncultured Hyphomicrobiales bacterium | reverse complement strand
CCAGCCCCGCGCTAACTTTCCCCAGCCCCACCCTAACTCTTTCCAGCCCCACCCTAACTCTTTCCAGCCCCACCCTAGCCCTCCCCAAAGGGGAGGGAACTATGATAAATATATCCCCTCCCCTTTGGGGAGGGCTAGGGTGGGGCTAAGCAGGGCAAGGGTGGGGCTAAGCAGGGCAAAGGTAGGGCATATTTTTTTCATATTTTATCATTTATCTTATCCTTCCACCCATACTTCATCCGAATAATCACTCGATTGTGTCTCATTGAATGCTCTTATTTTCCAGTAATTCCTCTTTTCTGCCGTTAACGGTGCTTGGAATGCTTATTTCACATTCTTTTTTACTCCTAATGCTTCTTTTTTTACTTCTATCGCTTTTTTTAGTTCCTTTTCCACTTTTATGATATTTTCAAACACATCTTTATTTTTAAATCTTAGTTCCTTATATCTCATTCCCTCAAGCCATCGTGTCCTGTACTCATCATAATCTTTTCTTTTCTTATGTATTTCCCCGTCTATTTCAATTATTAATTTTAATTCCAGACATACAAAATCCACAATATATTCATCAATTACATGTTGCCTTCTAAATTTTGCTCCAAGCTTTTCTTTTCTAATTAATTCCCAAACAACAGCTTCCGCATCAGTCATATTTTTTCTATGTTCGCGGGATAATACTTTCAGATGCTTCCATTTTTTTTTTGAAGCAGTCATATATAAATACTTTTTTTTCATTAAATATATAAATATTTGTTTTAAAAATTACTTTTATACTTTATAGTTTTACTCTAATGCTGCATAGCCCCTCCTTAACTTATTCCAGCCTCACCCTAACTTTCCCCAGCCCCTTCCTAACTTTCCCCAGCCCCACCCTAGCCCTCCCCAGAGGGGAGGGAACTATGATAAATATGTCCCCTCCCCTCTGGGGAGGGCAAGGGTGGGGCTAAGCAGGGCAAGGGTGGGGCTAAGCAGGGCAAGGGTGGGGCTAAGCAGGGTTAGAGTGGGGCTAAGGAGGGCAAGGGTGGGGCTAAGCAGGGCAAGGGTGCAACTTATTTTTGTCATATTTCATCATTTATCTTATCCTTCCACCCATACTTCATCCGAATAATCACTCGATTGTGTCTCATTGAATGCTCTTATTTTCCAGTAATTCCTCTTTTCTGCCGTTAACGGTGCTTGGAATGCTTCTGACGCCGTTTCGCCGGCTAATTCATAACTGCCGGAAGGCTCACCAGTATTTACTACCGATACATAAACCTTATAATTTTCCGCATCCGGTACCGTATCCCAAGATAAATCTGCTTTATCCGGTAGGGACGGATTCTGTACCGCCGTTAAACCTTGTGGTTTCGGAAGTTCGTGATGTGAGGTCGGATACAGCAAATATTCGGTCAGCTTTGCCGGGCTGTCGGCAAACACTACCTTACTTGCCTGATTAATTTTCACCATATATTCCCACACTACATTATATGCTTTTATCCTTATCTCAGTTTTTTCGTAACGCCCTGATTTTAAATCTTCCTGCTGTGCATTCTTTGCGTCTATTTGATCTCTTAAGGAAGCCAGCTCCGTAATATCGTCTGCCGTATAGCCTGCAGCAATTAATGCTGTCTGATTAGCAGTTTCCGCTGCCTTGCGATGTCCCGTTTCCAGGAGTTCTTTCAGTTTTAATTGCGATGCTCTGGCTTTCATATAACGATTCTTTCCGAATGAATTAGTTTTAGCAGTCGAATTAAACGCCACATCAACATACGTAAAGAGTTTCTGCATAGCTTTTCTTCCAAGCTCCAGCAGCGCATTTAATTCTTCGGTAACTATTGCAATCTCTGCATCTACTTCCATTCCTGAAGGAATATCATCAGCCGCATCTATTGCCGCTTGGAAGTCTGCTTCAAAAGGATCTGCCAGATGTGGAAAAGCGGCTGTAAATAATACTTTATCAGTTTCAAAATTATCATGGAAGACCTGCGCCTTTTCAAGCATATAAAGATCATTTAAATCATAATCACGCTCGATTTGTTTAGTAGATGGCATAATATTTACCTTTCAAAATAGTATATAAGGACTGCAAATTACATTATTAATATACAAAATATTAATTAAAAGAACAATTTTTATTTTAAGGAAATATAATATCTTTGCTGCAGTAACTATTCCGAAAGGTGAAAATACATTTCCGAAAGCTAAAATTATTATTCCGAATAAAGAAAATTATATTTTAAACAAAGATTATTATTAGAAAGATAAATAAAATATTATTCCGATTAGTTTATTAGTTAAATAATTAATTATAAATAGAACTTTAAAATAAAAAAGGCTCTTTATTTATATTGTTCAAAGCCGGCAGAATAAAGTATTGCTCACATTAACATTAAAATTTCACATAACTTTAACTCTATGCTTTTAAAAATTTTTCTTAATTTTGATTTTAACTTTTAAACATAATCGGGAGAATAAAATGAAGAAGGCATTCACAGTTATTGCGGCTCTGCTAATATTTCTAACAATAAGCATAAACAGAGCATACGCCAAGGATTTGCCTTATGTAATTCTAATTTCAATGGACGGAATGAGATACGACCAGCCGGCTGAAAATCTGATGCCCTTTCTCGACAGTATCGGAAGCGCCGGAGTAAAAGCACTATCACTGCGCCCGGTTTTCCCTTCCAAAACATTTCCCAATCATTTGTCTATCATCACGGGAATGTATCCGCAGAGCCACGGAATTATTGCCAATTCGTTTATCAATCCCGGCACGGGAGAGGAATATGCGCTTTTCAAACGTGAATCGGTAATTGACCCGAAATGGTACGACGGCAAACCTTTTTGGGAAACGGCTAAAAAAAACGGCATCAGGACAGCTTCATATTTTTGGCCCGGTTCCGAGATGACATTAGATTACCGCAGACCTGAATATTATATGAGATATAACCATGATACGCCTTTTCCGGAAAGGGTTGACAGTGTCCTCGGATGGATTAGGCTGCCCAGCGAAAAACGCCCTCATTTTATGACTCTTTATTTCCATGAACCCGATTCGAGAGGACATAAGTACGGGCCAAATTCGGATGAGGTAAGAGAAGTGCTGCCGCTGCTTGATTCAATGCTAATACGCCTTTTCACAGGTATAGATTCAGCCGGAATGAGAGACAGCGTGAATGTTATCATTTTGTCTGACCACGGTATGACCGATGTAAGCGGTGAGCGGACGATAGATATTGAAAAAATAATCGACGGAAAGAATGTTTTAATACAAAACTACGGCACTTTTGCCATGATAGATCCGATTGATGAAGATATAAACGAAATATACAATCTTTTTTATTACAATCAAGAGCATTACAAAGCTTTTACCAAAGAGAATATACCGGAACATTATCATTATCATAAACATCCTTTTATCGCTCCGATAATTTTGATAGCAGACAACGGCTGGCTTTTAATTGAAGGCAGCAAAACAGACAGTTATATAACCAAGATGGCGGGGACACACGGCTTTGACAATAATCATCTTGATATGCACGGAATATTTTATGCATCCGGACCGGCGTTTAAAAGCGGCTACAGAACCGGATCATTATGGAACATTGATATTTATCCTCTATTATGCCGTATTTTTGACATTGAACCGTCTCCATATATCGACGGAAAAATCGAAAGAATAGGATTTATTTTGAAAGGCGAGTAATGAGTAAAGCAAAACATCTCATAGTGCTGTCTGCTCCGAGCGGCGGCGGCAAAAGCACGGTTGCACGGCATCTGAAAAAGAAGTTTCCCCAGCTCGGCTTTTCTATTTCGGCGACTACCCGCAAGCCCCGCCCAAAGGAAAGGCATGGAAGAGAGTATTTTTTTATTTCCCGTGAAGAATTTGAGAAAAAAATAGCAGAACGCAAATTTGTCGAATATGAAGAGATTTACGGCAATTACTACGGAACGCTGAATGAAACGATAGAAGCAGCAATTTTCAGCGGTAAGTACCTGCTGTTTGACATAGATGTAAAAGGAGCTTTGTCGCTGAAAAAAGTATTTCCCACCGAAACCCTGCTGATATTTCTGAAACCGCCTGACATAGCGGTTCTTGAAGAACGTCTCCTCAGACGCGGCTCTGAAAATGAAAAAGAAATTAAGAAGAGAATGGAGCGCGTTAGGATGGAAATGGAAATGCTCGATGAGTTTGACCATGTAGTAGTAAATGACATATTGGAAGAAACTCTGAAAACCGTAGAAGAAATTGCCAGAAAAAACATAAAATAATTTTTCATTCCATTATTTTTTTCTTATATTTGTAACCTTGTTTCCATATCGGAAACGAACGGCGTGTGGCGCAGCCCGGTAGCGCACTACTTTGGGGTAGTAGGGGTCGCTGGTTCAAATCCAGTCACGCCGACCGATTTTCGAGAGAAAATCGCATGACAGCACCACCTGAGCCCTTGTAAACGATAAGTTTACAGGGGCTTTTTTTTGTCTTGACCCCATTTAATATTCTTTGAGGGAGAAAAATGACAAATTATTTCACATATCAACTTTAACCCTCTCCAACCGTTTCTTTCTTAATTGCCGGTCAGGCATTATCAAATCTAAAAATTTATATAAATTCTTTGACATGGAATGAATATTTTAAATGAATTAGCTCATGTAATAGAACATATTTTATACAATGCAGGGGTGCTTAGATGAGTGCAATGTTTAATGATTTTGGGTTTTTATCAGTACAGAAGGTGGCTGTACAAAATATGTATTTATCCATTTTTTTCTAAAATTTATTTTTTCCTTAACTCTATATAATTTGTATATTTAAGTAAAATTTAGTATTTTTGCATATCAATCAAGTTAAACAAATAGTGACAGTAAAACTGACAGTAATATGAAAGTTCGCTTCAATCTCGACAAGCCAAACAATGACCAATCTGTCATTATGATGTCTCTTGCCTTTGACGGTCAGAGAATCAGGTTAAGCACAAGAATTTCAGTCATATCTAAATTCTGGGACCAGTCCAAAGAGAAAGTAAAATCCGGCTCAGCTAATGCCTCACAGTCGAATGCTCGTTTAAATGCTATATGCAGTTTTGCCGAAAAAACTTACTATGATACCTTAGCCGCTGGTTCTACTCTTGCCAAGGCAGATATAAAACAAAAGATGATTGATTTTCTTAATGATGCCAAAGAAAAGAAAAAAGCCAAAGAAAAAGATTTATTCGATTATCTTGACGATTTCATTAAAGAAAGAGAAGATAGCGGTAAATACAGAGAGCGTACCATCAAGCATTATAAAGTTGTCAGAAGTCATTTAGCAACGTATGCCAAAAAACAGCGTAAAAAATTAACATTAGAAGATATTAACTCCGATTTTTACGACAGCTTTTCTAAATATCTTACTGTTCACAAAAAACTTTCCAATAACTCCGAAGGAGCAATATTTAAAAACTTCAAAACTTTTATGTATGATATGTTAAAAAAAGGCAATACCACTAACTCAGATTTCATCCAGTCCGTTAAGTCAAAGAATAAAGAAGCCCAGTCAGTTTCTCTTACATGGCAGGAGCTGTGCAATATAGAATCTCAGGAAATGCCTACTCAAAGTCTTGCCAATACAAAAGACTTATTTCTCTTTCTTTGTTATACCGGAGTAAGGTTTTCCGACCTGAAAAACCTTAAACCCGAAAATATTGATATAGAAAATGGGTTTATTAAAATCGTTATGATGAAAACCGAAGATGACACAATTATTCCTATTCACTCCAAACTAAAAGCCCTTCTCGATAAATACCCCGATAAAAAACTCCCTCTTATCTCCAACCAGAAGTTCAATAAATATGTAAAAGGTGTTGCCAAAATTGCCGGTATAGATACACCCGTCCAGCAGGTTTATTATATTGGCAGAAAAAGAATAGAAGAAACTCACCCGAAATACGAACTTATTTCGTCCCATACTGGAAGGCGTTCTTTTATTACATTAAGTCTGGTAAAAGGCGGTCTGCCCGAAGAAATTATGAAAGTCTCAGGACACAGAGACAGAAAGTCTTTTCAGAAATATGTTAAAATCGCCAAAAATGACGCTGTTGAAAAAGTAAAAAGTTTATGGGATGAGTAAAGTATTTTTTTTATATTTATTGCAGTTTTGTTAAATAAATTAACGCATTGTTTGTAATGTCATGTTTTATTAATATCGAAGAGTTTTTTAAAAATAAAGAAAATGATAACATTTTTCATGGTTTTATTTCCCCTGATGATTATTTAGAGATTAATTTAAATTATATCCAAAGTATTTTTAGTGATAATTTTTTAACAAAAGAGGGGAAAATTGATAATCTAAATAAAATTAAAGGAGTATTTGAAGCTAATATAAAGAATTATCCAATTGAATCTCATCAGCTTATTGATGAAATTAATTCTAAGATTGAATATTTAGATTCTTTAAAATATGATATTGATATCAATTCTATTTTCATTTTTGGAGAGCTTAAAAATAAAAAATTATATTGGTCTGAACGTTTAAATCAGCTTGGGTGGGCTTTATATATAATCAAATTTAAACCTCCTCTTAATAAATTTACATCACCCTACTCTATTTGTGATTTCTTACGTGATAAAAATATTGTTTTGATTAAAAAGGAAACGGAATCTATTTTAAATTCAAGACAATGGAATACTGTAAGAAAAGCTATGGAGATGATACAGAAAGAAGAACCTCAAGTTAAAAATTCTACTCTTGAAAAATTTAGCATAGAAAAGAAATCTTTTGTTGATGAGGCTTCGGAATTAATTCAGTCACTATTGTTAGAAATTAAACTTTAATTTTTATTAGGTAGAAAATTACCCCAAAATTATACCCAAATCACCTCTCGTCTGTCATTTTATAATTTTTGTTTCATAAATAAAAGATATAATATGACAGAAAACAATTTCATTATCTCTACCTTCAACCGCGATGACTTTAAAGACTTCTTCAATGAAGGCATAGAAGATGCCCTTGCAAAGTTCTTTAAGCAGCTAACCCTTAAAGAAGCTCAAGGCGAAATCTTGCTCACACGTGATGAACTTTGCGAAAAACTTGGTATCTCCAAGCCGACCCTTCACAAACGCATGAACGATGGCTCTATTCCTTTCATTAAGCTCGGCTCTCGCACTTTCTTCAAGATGAATGATGTAATTAAATCTATGGAGGATAATAATGTATAACTACCAAAAAAACTGGGGCAGGTCTCATCTTTCCTGCCCCATCTGCGGTCATAATGACTGCTTTTCAGAGTTTGAAGGCAGTAACGGCATGGAAGGCTACTGCCACTCATGCAGAATTACCGTTAATAATTCCCAGCCGTCTTTCCAATACAATTATAATACAAATCCACCACATAAGCAAACTCAAAATACAAAGGAAATTAAAACAGTCCCATTTTCTGAAGTTGACGAAACTACAGTTTCTTACTCGCCGGTGCTATATGAATTTTTTGAACGCTCCGGTATGCTTATTAACGATGGTTATACCAAAACTGAAGCCGATACAGTAGCTTTAAGCTACACCAATAATACGGCAGATGATTTACTTCATCACCAATTAGAATACCATACTTCCATCGGAAACAATTTCGGTGTTTATCTTTTAAATATTACTAAGGATTTTGACATCCTCGCTAAATATTCAGTTGGTTTTTCTTACGGATATACTGTTTTTTGGTATCGTGATAAAGCAGGCAATTATATTAATGCCAAAAAAATAAAGTATTGTTCCGATGGACACAGAGATAAAAATTCTAATCCCTTTTTTTTATATAAATCCAAAGATGGTTTTTCTCATTGCCTTTACAACGAACATTTTCTTTCTTCTGATAAGTCCAAGCCTGTTATTCTTGTTGAATCAGAAAAATCCGCCATACTCGCAAACCATTTCTATCAGAATTACTTATGGCTCGCTACTGGCGGCTCTAACAATTTAACCAAAAATAAAGCTAAGGCACTTTATGGTAGAAAGGTTTTTATCCTTTACGATAATGACGATGCTGGTTACAATGCAGCCGATAATGCTGTGCAGACTTTGTCAGGCATTGTTTCCTATGCCAATGTTTTAAATCCGCAGCAGCATTTCGGCTCTGCCATACCAAATGGCTATGACATAGGCGATTTTATAGATGATTCTAATTCTAATTCACAATTTAATTCAAATAATAATTTAAAAAGGAGTTCAATATGAAAGATATTAATAAAGAATATGATAATTATTCATATTCAATTGACGAAATAATTAACGAACAAGAAGAACCTAACTCAATTTCATATACCACACCAACTGATCACGATGATGTAATTAGTAGAATGGATGAAAGAATTACAGAAATCGGAGGCTCTGTAGATAGTTACGTTACTACTAATACTGCACCTGAGGAGTTTGAAAGTTATTTTATTACTGCCAATCAACGAAGTGAAATTGGTAAACACTTGCCGTCAAGAAAAGCTCTCTTCGGCAGTTATTGGAAAGAAAATCAACTTGCTATTCTTGCTGGTGATACTGGCGCAGGTAAAAGTGTGCTTGCTGTCGCTATTGCTGATGCCATTACAAATAATAATATCAATACTTACCTTAACCATCCTGTTGAATCTACTGGAGTTGTTCTTTATCTCGACTTCGAGTTATCCGATGAAGACTGGATAGAACGCTATAGGGATTATAAGTTTTCTGATAATCTATATTTCATCAGAGGAAAAGACCTTGGTGAATTATTCATTAGCTCTGAACCAGATGACATTTTTGATGTTATTCGAGGTTTTCACCAATATAATAAATTTGATGTTCTTATTATTGATAATTTAATTTCATTATTATGTGTTCCTACTACCGATGCTGATTTGCTAATCAGGTTCGTAACTGGCTTAAATCGGATTATTGACGAACTGAAAATTTCTATCTTGCTAATTGCCCATACGCCTAAAATCGACTTTACTAAGCCGCTTACTTCTGATAGCGTTGCTGGTACTAAAAACCTTGCTATCCTTGTCGATTCTATATTCTTTATTGCCAAAAGCATAGATTCAACCGATGATATTCCTATTAGATATATCAAACAAACCAAATCACGTGCCGCTAAA
Source organism: uncultured Hyphomicrobiales bacterium (assembly GCA_964577665.1). Lineage (GTDB taxonomy): Bacteria > Bacteroidota > Ignavibacteria > Kapaibacteriales > UBA2268 > CAYVTD01. The sequence goes on along the minus strand of CAZOBD010000067.1, from coordinate 11,681 downwards.
GATAGAGTAAGTGTCGATATTGTTAAATTTCTCGATAATGATTTTCTGCATTTGGAGTTTATTAAGGAAGATAAAGAAAGCAAGCATTTACAAATTGACCGCCAAGCCGATGATATTTCTGCCGATATTGATTGGCAAAGCATATTCCAGGATAATGATACTATGAATAGAAAAGACATTGTTGATATTCTTAAAAGAGAGTATAACATACCTGAAAGGTCTGCTGATAGGCTTATTAAAAAATACTTAAATAAAATAGGACATGGTCTATATTCCATAGAATAGCAAACTGTTACTTTGCCATTTTGCCATTTTGCCACTTTGTCAGTTAAGGGCTCCCCTTGCAAAGTGGCAATTTGGCAATATCTATAGCCTCCCGCATAAATTTCCCCTTCCGTTTCTCCCGAATTTTCCGTATATTTACTCAATATCTTAATTTTTTGATTATTTATTTTATACTCTTTGTTCGTTATGGCAATTCATCAACCCATTTTCGCTAAAAAGTATATAAGTTCTAAACTGAACGCTTATGACATCGGCAGAGTAAAAGACCTTGCCTCAAAAAAAGAAATCATAAGCCGGTGGATTGAGAGCATTGAAAAAGGCATTGTAAACGCTTCAAAAGAAACCTCGCTTCAGGCAGATTTTCTTAATGATATTTTCGGAACTGTTCTCGGCTATGAATACCACAGGGAAACAGGCAGCTTCAATCTTGAAAAAGAAACAAAAAGCATTACTGACGGCACTTTCGCAGACGGCGCCCTCGGCTTTTTTGAATACCAGAACGGCAAAATCAACTACGACGTCAGAGCCGTCATCGAACTTAAAGACGCCCAGACCCAGCTCGACGCAAAACAGCACTACAAAAGCGGCACACAGGACACTCCCGTTGCTCAGGCTTTCAGCTATGCCTCCAAAGCAGGCGGTAAATGCCGCTGGGTTATCGTTTCCAATTTCCTTGAAATCTGTCTTTATCATCATTCAGACCAGTCCCGCTTTGAACTTTTCACATTGAAAGAACTTCTACAGCCCGACAATCTGAAGCGTTTATTTTTCCTATTGCAGAAAGAAAATCTAATTGCCAAAGACGGCAAATCTTTTATTGATAGCTTCTATGAAAAGCGACAGGCTGAAGAGCAGGAAATAACAAAGAAATTCTACGCAGAATACAAAAGCGTCAGAGCCGAACTTTTCAACCATCTGAAAGAGCATAATCCCGATAAAGAAGAACTTCTACTGTTTACCAAATCGCAAAAGCTGCTTGACCGCATTGTCTTTGTATGTTTCTGTGAAGATGTAAATCTTCTGCCTAATTATATCTTCCGCCAGATTATAAAAGCCGTCAAATCTTCTTTCGATATATCCGACACCCGCATCTGGAATCAGATAAAAGGGCTTTTCCACAGCATAGACAAAGGCAATCCCGACAGAAACATCAACAAGTACGACGGCGGATTGTTTGCCGAAGATAGCGAACTGGACAGCCTTGTCATCAAAGACGGCATACTCGAAAAAGTTATAGAGCTCTCCGAATATGACTTTGCCAGCGACCTCAATGTAAACATCTTAGGGCATATCTTTGAGCAGTCCATCAGCGACATCGAAGAAATCAAAGCCGACATCATTGGGCAGAGTTTCGACAAATCTAAGGGCAAACGCAAAAAAGAAGGAGTATATTACACCCCCGAATACATCACCCGCTACATCGTTAAGGAAGCCGTCGGCGGATGGCTTGAAGACCGCAAAAAAGAACTCGGCTTCTACGAACTGCCGGAGCTAAGCGAAGAAGACAAAGCAAGCATCAAGCTCAGTAAAAGCAACAAACTCACTTACAACGGCAATGTAAAACGGCATATCGGCTTTTGGAATGCCTACAAAGAAAAACTTGCAGGCATAAAAGTCTTAGACCCCGCCTGCGGTTCCGGCGCATTCCTCATACAGGTATTCGATTACCTTTACAGCGAAGGGCAGAGCGTCAACAAAAACCTCTCAGAACTCATGCTCGGTCAAACAACGCTTGAAGACCTCAACGAAACCATATTAAAAAACAATATTTACGGAGTAGATATAAACGACGAATCCGTAGAAATAACAAAGCTATCCCTATGGCTGAAAACTGCCCGCAAAGACAAAGAACTAACCGACCTTGATGACAACATCAAATGCGGCAATTCCCTAATAGATGACCCCGAAGTGGCAGGAGACAAAGCGTTTAATTGGTTTCTTGAATTCCCTTCGGTTTTCCCCGGTTACCGGGATTATTCAAAAAAGCATTCTGCTCCTGAATACCGGCATTTAACTATTGAAGAAATCAGAGAAAGAAACATTCAGGAACCGGAAATTTCATATTCGGCTGTACCGGAAAATTTTAATAAAAGAGAGATACACGACCCTTCCTATTCATATAAGCCTCACAGCAAAGGATTTCAAAAATATGGATTTGATGTTATTGTAGGTAATCCGCCTTATGTTATGTTTTCTCCAGATTATTTTAAATGTTATAATTTTACTAAAGGAAATAATAACACTTATGTTGCTTTTATTGAAAAGATACTCTCTTTAATTAAAGTAAATTATTCATATATTGGTTATATCATTCCTAATACATGGTTCGCTGGTGATAATTATTTAACTTTTCGTTCTCATTTACTGAGTAATACAAATTTGAGCCAAATTATTCAATTACCTTATGATATTTTTCAAGCATATATTGATACTTCAATTGTTATAATAAAAAATAATATTTTTTCTGGAATTTCAATGACATATCAATTTGATATTCATGCTGATAAAGGGTATATAGATGTGAAAAAATTTAACCTATTTAAACAAAAGATTTGGTTAAATTTTGGAAAAATATTTTTAAATCCATATTTATTAAAAATTGGAGACAAGGTATGGCATTCGGATAAAAATGCTTTATTAGGTAATATTGCTTCTGTTAATCGTGGCACTCTGCCTCCCAAAGATTTTGAGTTATCGAAAGAAAAAAATAGGAAATACAATATTAAGTGGTTTAATAAGCAAGTGTTTAGGTATATAATTGATGATTTAGATAATGTAGATGTTTACGTAAGTTATAGTGAATTACGAGAGAATAAGCCTATCGAATTATTTTCAAAAGAAAAAATACTTGCAAGACAGTTAATGAGTCGGCAGTTCAGGATGAATTTAACTTATTTAAACGAAGAATTTGCATTTAAAAAAAATTTATATGCTATATATGAAATCTCTAATAATTTCTTTATCAAATATATTTTATGTGTTTTAAACAGCAAATTATTTAGTTTTTGTCAGGTTAATTTTAACCTTTCTTTACAAAGGGACGATTTCCCGGCATTTAGCTTACAGGACTTCAAAAACTTTCCAATACCAAATATCTCCCTTGACAACCAGCGTCCCTTTATCGAAAAAGCCGACATAATGCTCGACAAAAACAAAGAGCTGCAAGAAGTCCGCAAAGCCTTCTTAGATTACTTCTGCGGACAGTATGCCATAGAAAAGCCCTCTGCCAAGCTCCAGAACTGGCACGAACTCAGTTTCGACGGCTTCCTTACTGAGCTAAAAAAGAAAAGAGTGAAACTAAGCTCCACGGATAAATTCGACCTGAAGCCTCTTTTCGACAGGGAAAAAGCCAAAGCCGAAGAAATAAGCAATATCATAAGCGCCACCGACGCAGAAATAGACCGCATGGTTTATAACCTTTACGGCTTGACTGAAGAAGAAATAAAAATAGTGGAAGGGGAGTAAAGATGAAATAAACAAATAAAGTTATCGTTACTAAATTTGATAATGTAAATAAGGAGAAAAAAATGAAGAAAACACTAACATTTTTGGCGCTTATCTTAACCGTCAGTCTCTATGCCAATGCCCAAACCGCTGAGGAATATTTGGAATATTTGGACAACGTTCTTTCAAAATACAAGCTCGGGGACTTCAGTGGCGCAATTCAAGATTGCAATAAAGCTATAGAGCTTAATCCTAATCATGCTGATGCGTATAACAACAGAGGTGCTTCAAAACTCAATCTTGGGGACTACATGGGCGCAATTCAAGATTGCAATAAAGCTATAGAGCTTAATCCAAATTTTGCTGAAGCGTATTACAACAGAGGTTATTCAAAATACAATCTCGGGGACTACATGGGCGCAATTCAAGATTGCAATAAAGCTATAGAGCTTAATCCAAATTTTGCTGAAGCGTATTACAACAGAGGTAAAATGGCACAAAAAAGAGATAGAGCCGAACGAGCGCAGCGGGGAATATTACCTGCGAACAAACGGCAATATGCAGAACGAAAAAGAGGTATGGGACATCTATAACATGGTCAGGGAGGTTGAATCAACGTTCCGCTGCCTGAAGTCGGACATGAAGCTGCGTCCGGTGTATCATCAGACCGATGAGAATGTAGAAGCGCATCTTCATCTGGGACTGCTGGCATATAACATTGTCTCGCCGGTTCGCTATCAGCTTAGAGAACACGGCATCCGCCTTGACTGGCGCAACATAGTCCGCAACATGAACACCCAGAAAATCTGCACAGTCTCGCAGAAGACCAAAGATAACAAAACCGTAACAGTAAGAACATGTTCGCAGCCCACCAATGAGGCGATGGCAATCTACAGAGCGCTGAACATGTCATCAATGCCTTTGGCACGAACAAAATTTGTAGTGCCCCATGCCAGACCGCGCGCTGTTGAATAGTAGGGACTTAGCGAGCTGGGGGTGCAAGTTGGGTTAAGAAAATCATCATTTTTAAGTTCCTTTGGAAATTCAAGTGAAAATGTATTGGTCTCTGTTGCCGGGAAAATATTTTTATGGGACAAAAAAAATGGAAGATATAAAAAAATCGAAGGTGATAAAAAAGCATGGGAATTGAAAACTTGTATATCGAAATATCCACAATTAAATCAATCTGTAGTAGCAAGTTGGGTTAAACTATAACTTTTTATATTCAAACTTCGGAAAGCCCTTATTCCCATTGTCGTCATAAAAATCAATGAAATGCAGTTTATAATAAAATCCAGTAACTCCTTTTATGATATATATCATGTCTGGTCGAACATTATATGAGCTTGCTGCCATGTCGTAATATTTCCATTCATGACCGATCTTATTTCTGGCACTTGAAAATTCGAGAGTATCAATAGCAAATATATCTATTGATTGAAAATCATCATTATATAGCAAGGCGGCTTCACAATTATTCTGATTCAGATAAGCACCAGTAACGCTATACCACATTTTATCGCCTTCATTTGTATAAAGAAGTTGTGTATATTTTGAGAATAAAAGGTCCCATTCATCTCTCTGTGGCTCTAAGTTTTTTATCTCTCCCCCACCATCGAAAGATAGCTGAATGTAATTGTAATCCTCATTTTTTGCGATTATTACTGTATGCTCTTCATTATCAGATAGATTTGCAAATCTGACAGTGTAGCTTTTATTATCATATTCCAATATTTGAAATTTTACAAATCCCTGCTTTTTAGCTTTTTCATTTAAGCCCCTGTCAATTATATAAATAAACCGCTTCGATCCAATATCGCCATTATTGGTTTTCCACCACTGACCAATGGCAGTTGAATCAGTTATACCTTCTGAATTATCAAACTGCCAATTATCATCAGCTATCTGCTCTATATTTTCTTTGTCAATATCTTCAAATGAATCAGATTCAATTACGGTAGCTTTCATAAATTTTCCAAAATTCAGGATTATTTCGTATCTGTCCAGCTGGCAGGCAAATCCCAGATCCCAGTCAACTATATTATTCTGCTTTAGAACAGAATCCTTCTCTAAGCTAAAATATATCTGCTCGCCATAAAATGGACCAATTCCCACAGAAGATTCTACAACTCCACCTCTATCAAATGGTTTCACAGGATTTTCATCAGGAATGCAGGAAAGCATCACAAGAAACAGCAAAACATAAGCAAATAAGAACTTCATTAATTCACCTTTATTTTCATTCTAACAAAAAATGATCGTCCCCATCCAATAGGATAGGACGCTCCACTTGAATGCGCCCCAGTAGAAACGCTCATCGTTGATTTTATGTCAACTACGTCGAATACATTTTTTATACCCGCAACAATGTCAATATAATCAGAAAAACTCCTTGATAAGCTAATATCCATCATATTGAAATCCCCGATGGTATATTCTACGGGTTGCTCATCAACAATAGTGAACCCAGGCATTTTTCCAGAATATTTGTAAAAGATATTGATTTTTGTTTCAATAAGATCTATAGTATAATCCAAATTCATACTGAACTCAGGAGAAAAATTGTACTTTCTCGTCCCTGTTCCATCATGCAAGGTATTCAATCTTCCGATATATGACAAGTCTGTTTTAAAAGTAAAATCTTTCAAAAAGTACTTTATACTGAAATTTGTGCCTATTGTTTCATATTTACCAATATTGACGTTTTTATAGATTTCTCCTTCTATCAGGGCAAGAGTTATCATGTTAGAGATTTTATTATAAAATACTTTTGGCTCTAAGCTGAAATATGATTTTTCACATTGATTATTATATGACAAGCTCAAATTGTAACTGTCTGATGTCTCCGCAGATAAATCCTCATTTCCATAAATATTATGATTGATGTCAACAAATTCATAGTATAATTCTTTAATTGACGGAGCACGAAACCCACGAGCGTAAGAAGCTCTAAGGGTCAATTCGTCGAGAATGTCTGTTTTGAAATTAATAGCAGGAACAAGCGGCGCTTCGTAATTGCTGTTTTCAATAACTCTCAGCGATGGCTGCAGGGTGAGAAAATCAAAAGGCAAATATTGAACACTAGCAAATGCAGCTATCTCGCTCATCTCTTTTCTTCCCGATTCTATTTTTTTTCCTTCAGCTATATCATGATTAATATCAATGCCTGCCTGATATTTTAAAAAGCTTGAAAATTTGTCGTCGCTGAAAACACCTCTCAGCATATAAGCGTGAAAAAAAGATGTATCCTGTTCGGATGGGCTTTCGGTCATTTTTTCCTCAAGAGTCAGCATATCCTTGAAAAAAGTATTTTTCTTCCTACTGTAATAAGAATACGCCCCGGTTACGCTAAGATATTTATCCAGTCCGATTTTTCCTTTGTAAAAAAGAGAGTTCGTAAGTCTTGAGGTTCTGTATTTATCATCAAATGCTGTTTCGAAGTAGGGAGGTCTCAAATCGCCCCTGTTCAAAATAAACTCATGGAAAAACTTTGATGAGAAAGAAAACTCATGATTGTCGAAGGAGTATTCTGCTTTTAAATCGGCAAAGTACTGCTCTTTAGGGTTCCACTTAACATTTCTGGAATCATCTTCGGGGTCGAAACCCTTAAAAAGATTTCTGCCGCCGTTGAGCATAAAATGCAGGTTATCGAAGGAGTATCTGAATAATCCAATGAAGTTATAAACGCCTGCGGATTCAAAATAGGATTCTGCTTCAAATTCCACTCTGTCGCATTCCGGTTCTTTTGTGATTAAATTAATAACACCGCCGAGAGCATCGCTGCCGTATATCGACGACATCGGGCCCTCGACTATTTCAACTCTTTTCACGTTGTTCAGGTTTATTTGGCTGATGTCAATGTTACCGTTCAGCCTTCCGATAACAGGCACTCCGTCAATCATTATTTTTACGTTTTCCCCGCTTATACCGTTAATGTTTATGCTGCTGCCAAGTATATTGTCCTGCGAAATGCGCATGTTTGCCTCGGTTACAAGCAGTTCCCTCAGATTATTAGCTCCCTGCGATTTGATTCTTGCTTCATCTATAACTTTTACATCAAAAACAGACTTTTGCGAAGAAATCGGTTTGTACTGACCGGTTACTACAAGTTCGTTCATTTGAATGCTTTCCGGAACAAGATTAAAGCATAGAGCTGATGCATCAATTGTATCAGAAATTTTTTTATAGCCCAAGTAAGTAAGCAAAACAAAAGTTCTACCTGAAAAAGGATTCAAAGCTGTTCCATTCTTATTCGTTATTACTATTTTTGTGGAATCTTTTGTTTTCCCCTCAAGCGATTTGAAATGAACAGTTACGCCGTGCATCGATTCGCCGCTCAGAGCTTCCTTTACTTCAATGGTGTTTCTGGCAAAAATAGCGACAGCATTCAAAAAGCAAAGAATTATCAGTGCAATAAGGTGTTTTTTCATCATAAATACTTCCTCGAAAAAGAAGAGGCTTTCCAAAAGTTTGGCAATCGTTCATCATAAGGTGAATTATGTGTTCTAATAAATAATTATTCACCAAACTTTAAGGAGCTTCGTTTTTATGTACAATGTCAGAGAACCGCCCTTCCGAAAAGCCTCAAGTCAAAGTAGGAGATTATTTAATAATAAGTTTCGCTGCATAAAAACCGCTGCGCGTTTTAAAGCCTAAAAAGTAAAGTCCCGCGGAGGAACTCGGAACTGTAAATTGTAATCTATCATTGGCAGCAGCGCCCTTTATGCTCTTTTTTATTATTTCAGAACCGTTTCTATCAAGCAATAGTATATCATAATCGCCCGAAAGATTCCAATTGCTGAAAGAAATATTTATAATCGAATTTCTTTCTGCTATGTTAGGAAATATCTGAAATTCTTTTTGCGTTATTTTTTTAATTGAGTTTATTCCGCCGTTCACTCTAAAAACCAGTCTGCCGGTGGAACTGCCTTCAAATTCTTTGAACACAATTTTGTCAATTCGCGGATTTGGAGACTGGCTGTCGTCGGAAGTAACAAAGTAAGATAAATTTTCTACAATATTATAAGTAAATGTCTCATGGTCGAGCTTTTTCCAATCAGACCCTATTTCAGTAATGTTTTCCAAATAGTTTTCTTCATTTAAATCAGGAGCCACTGCCTGCTCTGCGGGAACATCGCTAATCTTTGCAGTTCTGTATAAAGGATTAGTACGCACACCTGTAACTGCGTAAGGAACAGTCTGAGGCCCCATCGAAATCATAGCGGTATATTTTCCGAACAGCAAAGCCCATGAGTCAGCGGGAGGTTCTCTGTCAAGAACTTCTCCGGTGCTTAAATCAATATAAGCAAATAGTTTTTCATTGAAGTCGCTTTTCTTCACTTCAGCCTTTTGCTCATTGCTGCCGTCGATATTTGCCCATTTTATCGTATAGGCGCCGTGAAGCAGGCTTTCTATCATTATTTTTTTGTATGTTTCATCTGCAAGTTTTATTAGAAAAACTTTGTTTCCGGAAACAGAATGAGTAGCCATGTTGTACATACCCCACCCGAAATCACCGTCGTTTTGAAATCCATCCAGCCCTAAGTTGAAAGCTCCAATAGACCAGGTTTCTGTTGAGTTATGTCCTTCCCGCCAATTCTCCGTCATACCTGTTGTATCGATATCTTCCTTCCAAGAATCGCCGTCACTTCCTTCTATGACCCAAAGGTTAACGCCCTTTTGGCTGTTTGTGCGTATGCCGGCGTCTTTTGCTCCAGTCTGCACGGCAATATCCCAATTGTCTTTGGGCTCTGCTTTAACTATTCCATTGTCAAAGTGAAACCACAGATCATTTTCGTAACCTTCACCAAGAATTATCTCAATATCTTCAGCAAATAAAGCTGAAAAGCTGATTATAAAAGCTATTACATAAGTAGATAAGCGTTTCATTTCTTTTTCCTTTAATTAATTATTAAACATATTAGTACCAAAGTAATACCTGCACCGGACAAGGAAATCCACTTTCCTCTACCCTTTAAGCCCTTTTTCCCTTGAAGAATAAATAAGCCAGTGAATGAAAGGATAATTAGCGCTACTGCGAAAACATCAGAGAACCACATCCAAAGCCCATTGGGATTCCGGTGCACGAAATTTATTTCAAAAAAAACCGGTCTTTTAGAGACTCTCTCTAACTGACCTTTATCCATTTTTAGATCATATAGCATAGACCCATTATTAAAGTATATCTTTATCTTCTGATCGCTTGGTTGATCTATCATCAAAAATCCATCGTCTTCGCCAATCTCTTCTAACTTATTACGAACCATATCATTTGTAATAGCAGAAAAGTTGTCTGGTAAATTTAGAGTTACTTCTTTTTTATCCACGTAAAAGTCCGGATTCCAATCATTAACGTGATTCATAGCGATACCCGAGATTGCGTAAACAATAACCATAAAAACGAAGAAATACCCCAGATCTCTGTGAACGGCTATATTTACTCTTTTCCAATTCATTATCAATTATTTTTTGATTAATTTATTAGCATATTCATCAGAAACATCAATTATCCATTTCTCTACGTTTTTATCAGGAAGAATGGCATCCGGTTTATAGATCACCCGATCCTTTTCCCTGACTGCATCAATGGCACCACCAATTATTTTACCTTGGAACATCTCATCAATAGCAACAAGAACAGGTATTACCAGAGCTTTATTCTTATTTTTCAAAGCTCTTTCTATGGCTTCTGATGTTGGTTCGGTCTTGTATCTCACAATATGACCGCACCAAGAGTACTCGCAGTGTTCTATTCCTGTTTTTAATCTAATTTCCTTGATCATATCTTTGATCAAGCCAGTCCATTCCTTATCATAATGTTCATCACCATAAGCGACTAAAACGCATGCTTCGTTTTTGGGATCAGATGAAAGAGGTTTTATTCTGCTTATAAGGTTATCTCCAAGTATTTTAGGAAAATCTAGCAATGGCGTTATTTCTACATTAGCTTTTGCTTTATAGACTTCAATATTTTCAGATTTCAGCTTTTCGATTTCTGCTGGAGAGCTTTTTAATCCAAGAATATGTGGGATGTCGTCAAATGAGTGTCCTGACACAGTAAGCAGCATAGGCACAACGATGACATCGGTATATCCTTCTTTATCGAACTCCTTCATTCTTGTAGCTATCGAAGGCTCTGTATATTCCATAAATGCAGATTTTACACCTTTGATGTTTTTATTGCTTATTATTCCGTCTTTTACTGAATCTGCTACGGCAGTAAGCATTTCCCGCCATTGAGCAGAGTGAGAGCCATGACTTGCAATAAGGACACCAATTTTTTTATTGCTTTCCATGATTTCCTCTTCTTCTTGTTTTTTTGATTCGCTGCATGACATAAGAAAAGCTGCTGCAACGACGATAAATAGAATGACTTTATACGAATTCATTAAAACCTCGTTCAATTAGTTAATAAATTTATTATTCAATTTCATAATTTTCAGCTTGAATGTAATAATTAATATAATATGGGATTTCGCCAGAGACTATCTTAGAGTATATTAACTGAATTTTTCCGATCTCTTCTTTGTAATGGTCAGTGTTTTCCTCGCCTTTGTGATTATTTTTCATCTTCACTTCCCATTCCTTAACCTTAGAAGCATCCATTTTTACAGGAATTAATTTCCCAGTAACTTTTGCAGTATTACCGATTATTGAGGCATCAACTGTTGGTAATTTGTCTCCCAGTTCAATTTTAATAAATTGAATCTCTTTGTCGCCGATCATTTTGAACCGTTTCCATGTATGTTTGCACACGTGTTCAATAATGCCTTCCACATGAACGGTTTTACCGGATAATGATTCGCCTTGAGTAAATACATCATCAACAGATAAGTAATTTTCTACTTTTTCCGGCTTTTCTGATTCATTGTTTTGCTTGTTATTTGTTCGATTGCAAGCATTTACCGAAAACAAAACGGCTGCCAAAACGATAATTGAAATAATTTTATTCA
>CAZOBD010000066.1:0-20796 GCA_964577665.1 uncultured Hyphomicrobiales bacterium | reverse complement strand
GAAAACAAACGCCGCCCTCCAAATGAAGGATGCCGGAATAGATGTTGTATTTGTGTAGAGGAGATTTTATGTTAAATGATTGGAACGAAATTAAAGAACAATATGAGAATTACGAGATATTAATTGGAAATGGATTCTCAATCAACTTTGATGAGCGTTTTAGATATACAAACTTATTTCAGAAATTTATTGATTCATTAAAAACCCCAAATGAACAAGAATTATATCAAAGCTTTGAAACTTCAAATTTTGAATTAATAATGAGCCAACTGTTAACAGCAAAATCTATCAATGAGAAATTCGGCATTAATTCTGAAAAGATTGATAATTCAATTGATATTCTTAAAGAAGGACTTCTTGAATCATTATCAAATAGTCACCCACAGAGTTATGAAATCTCCTCTAATTTGTTTGATTACCTATCTGAACAGTTTATTGATTTTGCAACAATTTACACATTAAATTATGATTTAATTCTATATCATATTATTTTAAAAATAAAGGACAAAAATAAGAATATCGATAAAACTAAGGTTTTTGGAGACCATTTTAAATACAATAATAGAAAAACATTGATATTTAATGGAGATAGAGAAGATGTAACTAAATCAATTTATTATTTACATGGTTCGTTATTTATCTTTACTAAAAATTTAGAAATCTTTAAGCTTACAAGTTTTATTGAAGGCTCAAATTTTATTGATACAATTAGATCAACAATAGAAGGGAATATTATTCCCATAATAATAACTGAAGGTAGTGCTGAAAATAAGCTTAAAGCAATTAAATCTAACTATTATTTAACTCATTGTTATATAAAATTAATAAACAGCAGTAATCCTTTGTTAATCTATGGGGCGTCGCTTTCTGAGGCAGATATTCACATCGTTGATGCAATTAACAAAACTGACAGAAGTATCATTTTTTCTATTAGACGAGGTAGTAAAACTGAAGATGAAATAACTGAATATATGACAACTATTAGGAAGAAATTTAATGGACACAAAATTGAATTTGTGTCTTCAGAATCAGTATTTGATTTTGATAACACTATTATTTAAATTGACAACTGAAAAATAATATGATTATTGAATTCATTAACTGACTTAAGCTGAACTATACAGGGCATAATTTTATTCTATTAAGGAGGAAAAATGTTCACAAATGAAATAGCAAAATATTTAATTGGTTTGAAGAAAAAAATTATTGATAATGAAAGTACTATGGAAGAAGTTAAATTATCGTGTCAGTTTCCTATTCAAAATTCATTTGAATTAATATCAGAAGATGATAAAGATTATTCGTTTTTACTAGAGATTAATCAAAGTAAAAAAAAAATCAGCCAAAATAACACTTCATCATCAAGAAGACGGAGCTAAAATTGGATTACTAAGGATAGACTATAATGGTAAACATCATAATCCAGAAATTATCAATAATTTTGTACCCGACTTCTTAAAGCAATATGCTGGAAAATGGTTTGGTTACGATGAGCATCATATTCATTATTATGTAGAAGGGTATCCTCAATTGGCTTGGGCCGTTCCATTATCAGATGATGAATTTGAGATTAAAGAAATTTCAAACAAGGAAAGCATTTGTCGCGCTATTAGATTATTTTGCAAAAAAATAAATGTACTTACAAAAATTAATATTGAATACAAGGAGGAGTTATGGAATGGGTAGATGATTTAGTTGAGAACTACAATAAATGGCTTAAAGATAAAACAACAATAAAATCAGACGATTTAACTGGATGGACGACAATAAGCACTCCTTATATTGGATTGTTTAATGATACAATAGAAATCTTTGCAAAAAGAAAAAGCAACGAAGAGATACAATTGTCTGATGATGAGCAAACACTTCATAATCTTGAACTATCAGGAGTGTCAATTTCAAGATCTCCGAAAAGGAAGGAAATTGTTGAAAAAATATTGCTCAATTATGGAATCCATCAAAATGGCAATGAATTACACACAACTGCTAATATGAATAATTTTGCACAAAAAAAACATAACTTCCTATCAGCTATTTCAGAGATAAACGATTTATCTGTTTTTGCCAAACACACCATAGCTTCAGTCTTCAAAGATGACGTGAAAGAATATCTGGATAGTCAAGAAATAATATATACGCCTCAGTTTATTTCAAAAGGAAGTACTGGTATAGAATTTACTTTTGACTTTCAAATAGCTCACAAAGAAAAGGAAATTGTAATAAAATCATTTAATTCATTGAATAAATTTAATCTTCCAAATTTCCTTTTTACTTGGCAAGATATAAAGGAACTAAGAGAAAACATCACTCAGAAAAAGCTTGTGAGCCTTGCTATTATAAATAATACTGACAATCCTGTAAGAAAAGAATATTTAGATGCCTTAAAATCAAAGGGCTCAGATTTTATTTTATGGGATAAAAGAAATGATCCTGCTAATATTAGGAAAATGGCTGCTTAACATATTTCGATAATTTAAAGCACATTTATTTACCAATGATCCTCAACTTTGACCCGAACCAAAAATACCAGACAGATGCGGTGCGAATCGTTAGGGGTTTATTTGAAGGACAGTTGATTTTTCCGAAAAGTATATCTATTGCCTGCCCTTGGGGATGGTAAATATGAATCTTGATCCTTCTCCCTCGCGGCTTTCCACACGGATGCCGCCGCCGTTTTGCTCAATGAATTCTTTACACAGTATAAGGCCTAAGCCTGTGCCTTCTTCCTGAGCGGTTCCCCGAGTGGTAGTATTTTCGTCTATTCGGAAAAGTTTATCAATACGGCTTTCGGAAATGCCGACACCGCTGTCTTTTATACTAACTTCAAAAAATTCACCCGATTCCTCTGCATTAACATCTACCCTGCCTCCGGCGGGAGTAAACTTAACGGCATTGCTTAAAAGATTGCGTATAACGGTACTAATCATATTAAAATCAGCATATACAAGCATATTTTGAGGCACCCGGCTATCTAAAGAAATATTCTTCTCTTTTGCCTGATTTTTCAGAAGATAGATATTATTGAAAACTGCTTCGTATAGGTCAAATGTCTGGCGGTTAATATCGATTCTGCCTTTATGAGCACGCGACCATTCCAGCAGATTTTGAATCAGCTTGAGCATATGCGATACGGAAGAGGCTAAGTCATTTATGTATTTTTTTCTTGTATCATTGTCAAAGTAATCATAGCTGTCCCGCAGCATTTCAGTATAGTTAGTCAGGACATTCAGTGGATTTTTCAAGTCGTGTGCTATGATAGAAAAAAACTTATCTTTAGCGGCGTTTGCTTCGCTAAGATCTTTTTCTCTTCTTTGAAGGTCTTCATTGAGCGCGGAAAGTTCTTCTTTTTGATCTGTAATCTGCTCGTTTCTTTCTTTAAGTTCGATGTTTGCTTCTTCTATTACCCGGTTTTTCAGATTTAGTATTTCATTTGTTTTCTTTTTATTTCTGTATCGCAAATAAAGCACAATTATCAGCAAAAGTATGAGGATAACGACCACAATGGAAAGATAAAGCAGGTATGACTGGAGTTGATTTCGTTTTTTAAGCATTTCATTTTCAGCTTCCGTCTTTTCAGTTTCGTATTTTATTCTCAAATCTTCTATCTGCTTTGCTTTGTCCCTGCTTAATACGGAATCCTTCAGGCTGCTTATCTCTTTTTGGTAAGCAATAGCTTGGGCTAAACCGCCATTTTTCTCATAAGCATTAAAAAGTTTTGTCAATGCCTGCAGTTGCATAAAAAGGAAATCAAATCTTTGTGCAAGCTGGTATGCTTTTTCAAAATGAGTGATTGCTTTATCAAAATCCATCTCATCTTCAAAAAAGGCGGCTCCGATATTTAAATGGGTTTGAATTATTTTCTTTTTATTGTCCATTTCTCTCAAAATATCCAGCCCCAGATAGTAATATTCCACAGCGCTTTTATAATCGCCCAGCGCTGCAAAAGACTCTCCTGCGTCAAGATAGCTCTGTCCTATATAAGTCTGTGCCCCTATCGAACGTGCAGAGGTAAGCGCTTCTTTCAATTTGACAAGGGCTTTCTCATATTCTCCTAATTCTTTGTAAATACCGCCTTCCACCAAAAAACATTCGGGGCAGTTAATTTTATCTTTTATCATCAAACTTGTCTGAAGTGATTTATTGAGATAAAATACTCCCTTTTTCCTTTCACCGAGTCTTTTGTAAACTGAACCAATTCCCTGATAAATTTTTGTTTTTAAAAGCTGATAATTTCTGGCATTGTATTCCCGGCTCTCAATTATTCTTAGGGCGCCATGCAGGTACTGCAATCCTTGTTCCGCGCTGCCTCTGTCTGAATGTGTTATTCCGAGGCGGTAGCATGCTCTTGCAATTTCCAAATCATTGCCGGAAGTACGAAAGAGTTTCTCTGACTCTTTATAATATTCCAAAGCCTGCTTATAGTCGCCTGTAATGGAATAAGCCATACCCAGCTCCGAATAGATACCCGCCAAGCCGCGTTTATAGTCCAGTCTTTTGGCAAGGACGACAGCATCTTCGGCAAGTCCGAAAACCGCCCAAGTATCTTTTATGTTTAGTTTAGCCGCAAGCTCCACAATAAGATCAACTTTTTCTTTACCCGAAGCAGACTCAATCTCTGTCTTTAAACTGTCAATATCGATGACTGAAGAATAGACCGGAAGGGAATTAAGAAACAAAATAATAATAAAAGCATATTTTTTCATAATAATAAAAATTTCTGTTCTGACTAAATAAATTTGTGCGAACAATAATATTTGCTTACAATATACAAACTTAAAGAAATGACGAAGAAAGAAAAGAATTATTCATAACGAAGACATTCTATCGGATCGAGAAGAGCAGCTTTCCAAGCAGGGTAAGCTCCGAAAATCACTCCGAGCAGAGTGCAGATACATAAGCTGAGAAAAATAGAAAAAACCGGTATGCTCAGCGATATGCCTATGGAAGAACCGAGCGCTCCACCTGCCAGAACTCCGAGCAATATTCCGAAAACACCCCCTATCTGCGCAAGAGTAACTGCCTCTATTATGAACTGCAGCAGTATCCATGAGCGTTTGGCTCCCACAGCTTTTCGTATCCCTATTTCACGTGTTCTTTCCTTTACGGTTACAAGCATTATGTTCATAATGCCTATGCCCGCGGCTAAAAGCGCAAGGGAGCCGGCTATGATACCGAAAATTTCAAGGTAATTGGTAAGCGATGAAAACTGGTCTGCAATGGATTCGTTGGTGTTAAGCTCGAAGCTGTTTTCTTCCCATGGCTTTACATTTCTGAGCACACGCAGTTCCCCGACAGCCTCGTCAATTGTTTCATCCAGCACTTCCGTGTTATAAGCCATAACGTTTATATTTAGTGATTCTTCCCACCATTCGGCATAATGCTTCAAAAACTGTGTCAGAGGCACGATTACGTTATTGTCTTGGCTCTGCCCTAATATTGCTCCTTTTTGAGAGAGGATGCCCACCACTTCAAATACCTGATTCTTAATACGGATTTCCTGACCGAGGGGATTCCTGTTAGGAAATACCTTAACTACAACATCGTTACCGATAACCGCAACATTTCTTCTTAGTTCAATATCCTGCGGGGTAAATGGTCTGCCGTATTCCACTGAAAAATTATTGGTAATGAAATAGTTTTCATCGGCACCTATAATTGTAACATCAGAATTGGTCTCCTTACTGCCGGATTTCACAACAAAACCGCCTGAAGCGCTGTGAGCAGAAACAGCTTCGGCTAATGTTATCTCTTCTTTGAAGTCTTTGTATAAAGAATAATTTAGGGGATCGCGCCGCATATATTTCCGCCAAGTGCCCCGTCCCATTTGAATAACAGGTGTTTTTGTAATAACAAAAGTGTTCCTGCCTAATGTAGCCATTTCATTGGTAACTGCGCTCTCCAAAGATGTTATCAGCGTGCCGGAAAGCACAATTGCAAACACTCCGATAGCTATGCTGAGAAGCGTCAGCACGGCTCTCAGCTTGTTTACCGCTATTGATTTAAAAGCTATCGTTATGGATTCAAGTATATTCATTTATTAAATTTCATTTTATTACTCATATCTCAAAGCATCCACAGGATCCAAACCTGCAGCTCTCATTGCCGGAATGAGTCCTGCTGCCATTCCGATAAAAACAGATGTTGCCGTTGCTATAAAAAACAGCTCAAGAGGAAGAAATTTCGTAAGAAAGCCGACTTCCTCAATCTTATCGGGAAGATAACTGGCGGTAAGATATGCAATCGCTGAACAAAAAAACAGCGAAATAATCGCTCCGATAAAGCACAACGAAGAAGATTCAACAAGAAACTGCATCAATATAGAGCTGTTTTTTGCCCCGATAGCTTTTCTTATTCCGATTTCTTTAGTGCGCTCAGAAACCGTTACGAACATTATGTTCATAATGCCAATCATGCCGACTATAAAAGAAAGCGCCGTCATACCGATGCCGATGCCCCAGACATACAGCCGTATTTCCTTAACCGATTCCTCAAATGCTTTAGTCTCGTTAATTGAGAAATCGTCATCCTCGTCCGGAGCGAGATTGCGTATTACTCTCATCCAGCCGCGTGTTTCGTCGCGGACAATATCCATCCTATTTATATTTCCCGCTTTAACGGCAACAGAAAGCGATCTTCCTTTAGTGCCGAAAGTGGTCAAAAAAGCAGACAAAGGAATATACATCATGTTGTCCATCATGTCGAAAAACATAGTTCCCTGCTTTTTGACCACACCTATTACGGTAAACTTATGTCTGTTAATCTTAATTTCTTTTCCCAGAGCCTTTCCTTCAGGAAAAATGGTTGTATAAACATTGTATCCTATTACGACAACATTTGACCCGTATTCTTCCTCCATACCGCTGAAAAAACGTCCTTCAAGTATTTCTCCGCCGGGAGTCAAACCGTAATCACTTGTAACGCCTCTGAGCCTTATACCTTGGAAGAGCTCATTGTCCGATTTTACATTTACACTCCAGTTCGAGGCAATGGGAATCACGTATTCGGCAGATTTGATTTTTTCGGTAAGCTGCAAGGCTTGCTCAAGAGTAATATGCTTGCGTGAGCGCATCTCTTTCCAATTTTTTCCGCCTGCCCAGTTCCATTTATCGACATACAGCATATCTTCGCCAATAATATTGAAAGTATCCTGCATGGCTTTGTCAAGTCCTGCAAGTATCCAGCCCATGAGAATCACAACCGAAATGCCTACGACAACACCGAGCGAGGCAAGTCCGCTTCGCATTTTATTGGAGCTGAGCGAAGTAAAAGCAAGTTTAACTGATTCTATGAGTTCAATGATTCTTTTCAATATCAATTCTCTCCTTGAAGGATTTCCTCTTTGTATGTTTTGGGTTCGGGATTAGGCTCGTCGTTTTCTATTAAGCCGTCACGAAGCCTGACTATTCGATGTGCATTAAGAGCCACTTCTTCCTCATGTGTAACAAGTATCACGGTATTTCCCTGCTTCCAGAGATCGGAAAAGAGAGCCATTATCTCGTTTCCGGTTTTTGTATCGAGATTACCTGTGGGTTCATCAGCAAGTATAATAGATGGATTGGTAACAAGGGCGCGTGCAACGGCAACTCTCTGCCTTTGACCACCTGAAAGCTCGTTGGGTTTGTGGTACATTCTGTCGCCGAGTCCTACACTTTTCAGGGCATTTTCTGCAGCTTCAATTCTTTTCGAAGGTCTGATACCTGAATAAATAAGTGGAAGCTCTACGTTTTTCAGGGCGCTTGCTCTGGGCAAGAGGTTAAATGTCTGAAAGACAAAACCTATTTCGCGGTTGCGGATTTCGGCTAAGTCATCATCATCCATATCGTTTACGTCCAGTCCTTTGAATAAGTAAATCCCTTCGGTGGGTGTGTCGAGGCACCCGAGAATATTCATAAGTGTAGATTTCCCTGAACCGGACGGACCCATGACGGCGAGATATTCATTCTGACGGATATCCAAAGTAATATCACGAAGGGCAAAAACCTTTTCACTGCCCATTTCGTAAATCTTTTTGATATTTTCTATATTAATAAGAGTATTATTTGTGATTTCGTTTTGCATAAGTCATTATTTTTTAAATTTGTTGAATTTACTTGATGCAGTATCTACCTGAATCGAAGATCCGTCTTTCAGTTCCTTGCTGACTGCCGAGTAACCTCCGCTGATAATGGTCTCACCTTTTTTAAGACCTGATTTTATTTCCATAAATCCTTTGTCGCTAATGCCTGTTTCCACTTTGCGGATTTTAGCTTTATTTCCGTCTTTTACAAAAACAATTGTCTGGGGTTTCTCTTTTTTTCTTACTCCGTTTTCGCCGCTGCTTTTCCTTGTCCCGAATTCTAAGTCTTCCTCTACGTCGGGGGTTCTGTCAATTCCTTTCGTTCTTGTAGTTACAGCCATCAGAGGCACGGAAAGCACATTATAGCGCGTTTCTGTCTGAATGTCAACATTGCAGCTCATGCCGGGGCGTAAACGCGGTTCTTCATCAATAAAACGAATCTTGACTTCAAAATTAGTAACCTGATCCTGAGTGCCTAACGATGATGTTTTAGCTGAGTGTCCTATTTCAATTATATATCCGAGGAAAACAGAATCGGGAATGGCATCTACTTCAATTTTCGCTGTATCTCCTTTGCTGACCAGCACAATATCGTTTTCATCCACATCAACCATGGCATTCATCACTTTCAAATCTGCAATGCGCATCATTTCCGTTCCCTGCATTTGTGCTGTACCGACTACCTTCTCTCCTTCTTCAACATTCAAACTAGTAACAACTCCGGAGATAGGAGCGTTGATGGTTGTTTTTTCGGCGCTCACTTCAAACTGCTTCAAAGTGGCAAGCACGCGCTGATAATCCGCAAGAGCCGATTTATGCCTGGAAACAGCCTGATCGTAAGCAGTCTTTATTTGATCGAATTCCTGCCGGGAAACAAACCCTTTTTCGAAAAGCTCGGTCATACGCTTTAATTCGCTTTCTGCCCGCTCCATTTCTGCACGGGCAACTTCTATGCTCATTTTGGAAGCTCTGGCTGCCGCCTGATACTGCTCGAGCTGTGTCTGTATCAAATCAGGGTTGATTCGTACCAAAAGATTACCCTGCCTTATCGTATCGCCTTCCTGAACAGCGAGATAAGTAATTTCACCGCTTGTTTCTGACGAAATCTTCACCTCAGTCTCCGGCTGTATAGTACCTATGGCTGAAACTGTCTGTGTGATAGTCCTCTCTTTAACGGTATCGATTTTTACTTTTACGGGCTGCTCTTTCGAGCCCCTCAAAGCAAGCACTGCAATTACAGCTGCAATAATTACCAGTACGACAATGAGTATGATGGTGTTTCTTTTCGATTTTTTCTTAGCCATGTCAAACCTTTAAAATTTTTTATTTTTATTCATTATCTGTTTATTTTTCGTATTTTACTTTTGAAAAGGGTTCGGCTGTCATCCGTGATTTCAATTTTTCAACTATTTCTCAAATAATCATCCCCTTGGGTGTTTCCCAAAATCATGTATGTTTCATTTAAAAATGATCAATATTATTCTTACTTAAGTTGATTAATTTTCTAATAAGCTTTTACATCTCTTTTATGATAAACTGCCGTTTTGGCAATCAAATCCTGAATATCCTGCTTTTTACGCGTTAATGTCAGGAAGAAACCGAGGTATATCACAACAAATGCAAGAGACATTACCAAGGTAAGCCCCATAAACAAAGTTAATATCCAAACAATGCCAATCATATAAGGACTGTGCTTGACAAAATATCTCAGCCAAAGCCTGCCGGAAGATGCTTCGTTCATATTTTCATCAGCTATTTTTATTCCGAGTGTCATTTTGCCCAAACTTGCGGCAAGAAATACTTCCAGAAGATAGTAAACGGCAGGTATCAGAAATGAGACAAGATAACTTACCTGATTCTGCCTCAGAAAATCCATCATCAGAGCCTGCATTTTTTCAGGGTCTCCCATGGAAGCAAGAAAATCGGTCATAAAGCTCTCAGTATCGGGCGAATATCCGACAATCAAATCAAAAATTGTAGTTATTACAAAAAGATAAATAACATCAAGTATTGCCGCTGCCAGTCTTTTGCCAAACCCGACCCGCAAACTCAAGGGATCCGGGGCATTCAGCGAAGCAGCTTCTTCAAAAAATCTCTGCTGCTCTTCATTAGGCATTTTATCGAAACATTCCTTGCAGATAGTAGGGGTGGCAAAGTAATACTGAGAATTGTACTCATTGCCGCATTTTTCGCATTTCATATTCTAATCCTTTGGTTTATTATGATTTATATTTTCCCCATTTCGTATAAAAGCTGCTTCTGAGCTTTCAAATATGCATAAACATAGTTAACGCGGTTAATCTGTGCGGTGAGAAGCTGCCTGTTAGCTTCATTAAGCTCCAGCAGAGTGGATGCACCTAAATTATAACGTTCTTTAAGGGCTTCATAGTTCTGTCCGGCAGACTTCAAAGCCCTTTCGGATATTTCCAATTGTTTTTCCGCTGCTTCCAAGCTCAAAAGGGCGCTTTGAACGGCAGTCCTGATAGAAAATTCAAGGTTTTCTTTTTCTATCTTACGCATTGTCAGGTTTAGTTCGGCATTTTGTATATTGACATTAGTATTGAAATTATCAAAAACCGTTATCCTTAAGTTTAATCCGATATATGACCTGCCGAGTTCGCTTATGTTAGAAAACTCGTAATTAGTCCACGACCATCCCCCATAAGCGGAAATAGCCGGCATATATCCGCTTCTGGCAGCGGTAATACCAGATTCGGCAGATTCAACGGAGTTGTCGGAGGCAGCGTAGTCATTTCTGCTCTCCAATGCTGTCTGCACAGCTTTTTTAACAGAACCCCACTTCTGTTTAAATCTTTCAATTTCGTTTTTTTCAATATCGGAGGGAATGCTCGACTCGAGAAACTCATAGCTGAAATCCGGCGCCATGCCCATAGTTGTCAAAAGATCTGCTTTAGCAAGATTGATATCGTTTTCAGCGGTAACAATCTGCAATTCGCGGCTGCCTAAGTCTGCTTCCTGAGCATAAACATCAGCTATGGGTATCATTCCTGCCTCATAACTTGCTTTTATCTGCTCGAGCTGGTCCTGTCCCGCTTGAAAATCTTCTTTTCTAATCTTAAGAATCTGCTTTTTTTTAATAATGTCCACATATTGGTTAAAAACATTGATTTTGACTAATTTCGCAGTATGCTCCATTTGCTTTGCTTCTGCGTCAAGATTGTTTTTTGCGCTGTTGTAGTTCGCTTCACGGGCAAATCCGTTGAAAATAGGAATCTGTGCCTGAGCATTCATATTATAAGAATTCGGTTTAATATTCTGCTCAGGTATAGGGATTATCTGCCCGTCCACATAAACATAATTTGAGCCGAACTGGCGCGAATATCCGGCATTAAAATTGACGGTGGGAAGAAACTGCCCGAATGCGCCTGTAAGTTCCGAACTCGATGCGCTAACTCTCATTTTGGAAATCCTTATTTCCGCATTGCGCTTAAGAGCTATATCCATACAGTCGTCCAAAGTAAAGACCTGCTGCCCGCCGGGAATCTGGGAAAGTAAGTTTGCAAACGAAAATCCGAATAAAATCAGCGCAGAAAATAAAATCTTCATATTCTTACTCATTTAAATGACATCAATATTTTGCCAAAAAGTATAACTTAAGACAATACGGAATTAAAAATTATTTTGTTTCAACTTTTACGGCTTACTCCGGAAATTGACGGAAAAAAAATTAAATTGTTTGTTTCTCAAAAAAATAAAATAATATTTTGAATTTTCGTGAATGTTTATTTATATTTGTGGTTCTTGTAAAATAAAAAAATTGAATTAATTTTTAACTTAGGTAAAGTAAATGAATTATACCGGACCAAAAGTAAAGATTTCGAGAAAACTCGACTTAGAAACAGTACCGAAAGCAAGCAAGTACAAGCAGAGAAAACCATACGGACCCGGTCAGCACGGTCCCAGCAAAAGACGTTCCAAGCAGTCTGACTACGGACGTCAGCTTTTGGAAAAGCAAAGACTTCGTCTGCAGTACAATGTATCGGAAAAGCAGATGAGTAATTATTACAAGAAAGCGGCACAGCTAACCGGAAACACCGGGGAGATACTTGTGCAGCTATTGGAAACGAGACTTGACGCTCTTGTTTACCGTTCGGGACTGGCAAGAACGATTTATGCCGCCCGGCAGTATGTATCCCACGGGCATATCATGGTCAACGACAGAAGAGTAAATATACCTTCTTACCATGTTAAGGTAAACGACCTTATCTCCATCAAGCCGAAAAGCCGCAAGCTGGAATGCTTTCAGGATGCAGTGCGCGGAGCCAGCCCTGTTCCCTATCTTGAGCTTTCCAAAGCAGATTTTTCCGTGAAACTTTTGCATCTGCCACCCAGAGAAGAAGTGCCGGCTATCTGTGAAATTTCGCTCGTAGTCGAGTATTACTCACGATAAAAATAAAAGAATTTTTCCTTTCCAAGTCCGCTGTCGCATTGACGGCGGACATTTTATTATCCGCTTATTAAACTCTTTTTCATTCCTTCAAAAAATGGGGTCATTATTTTTTATCTATAAAAATATATTTACAATAAAACAACAGTTCATTCATTTCTTGTACTAAATCGACGATGAATGAAGAAATATCCGAAAAAAGCACTTTGCGACAACATTAAAGATTATTTTTGGTGAAATAAAATAAAGATTTGGTTTTCTCGGATTAAGAATTATTTTTGCACTTTGATTAATGAACGAAGCGAAATTTTTCGAGAGGAATATATGTTTTGGACACCTGAACTTGCAAAATATTTGGAAGATGCTCCCTGGCCTTCCACAAAAGATGAACTGCTCGACTATGCCAACAGAAACGGCTCGCCCCTGCAGGTTCTTGAAAATTTATACGAACTTGACGATACCGATGAGTATTACGAAGGAATGGAAGATCTTTGGCCCGAGTATGAAGATATGGCAAACGAAGAGTATTTTTACGACGACGACGAAGAGGAACAGTATTATTAATTTTCCTTGCGGCGCCTAATACGGCCTATTTGTATCTCCATAAAAAATCTGTTGAAGATATATGAAAAAAACTTATAAAATATTACTACTATGTTTTTTCTTATATCTTTTTTCCATTAGTTTAAAAGCAGCCAATCTCGATGAGGGACTTTTCAGATCGGAAATAAATCCTGACGAATTTGAAGTAAACATAATCAGATTTGAAGGCAATGATAATTTTGAATATAATGTTTTATATAATGTAATAACGACCCGCCCCAGTGACCGCAGCATAATTCATAAAGTTCTTTATTACTATGATTATCAAATAGACCGGAACAGTCCGGTTAAAAGTTTTCTCCCATCCATATTTATTAATTCACTCGATGAAGCTATTGAAACCCTTTCATATCAGATACGCTTTTTTTCCGAGCCCAAAGTGAAACAGGATATGGATAATATTAAAAAGTTCTATAATATTCACGGCTTTCATGACGCAGATGTTAAGTATTCGTTTGAACCAGACAGTTCCGAAAAAGGAAATGCTCTAATTTTTCATATTGACGAGGGAAATGTTTATAAGATACGTTCTATCGAGTTTTCAGGGCTTGACACATTACCGAAAACCGTAGAAGAGAAAATATCCGAGACTCAGACTATAGAGCTTAACAAGCCCTATCAGGAAATGCAGCTTATGCGGAAAGTAACACAGATTAACCGGATTTTACTGAATGAAGGCTATTATTCCGCTTCTTATGAAACACCTGTAATTGTCATCGACACACTTACAATAACCGACAGCATATTCGTGCAGTTTAACAAAGGCAGACGCAGAATGTTCGGCGAAATAACATTTGTGGACAGCCTCGGCGGGCAAAAACGTGTTACAAACAATATGAAAGACAAACAGCTTACTTTTAACAAAGGAGATTGGTACAGCAGGGAAAAAGTGAACGAATCAATTGACAACCTCTTTTCACTGGGTACATTCGACATCGTAAGTATAGATACTACATCCCAATTCGAAAAATCTACCGACAGCACCCTCCCTTTCAGAGTTTTCACTCAATACCGCAAGCAGCAGGAATACGGTTTCAGTTTTTTAGTAAACCAGACCCAGATTGAAAAAGAAACAAACATGGGTATTGACGTTTCTTATTTCAACAGGAATATCGGAGGTATTGCTCAGGTATTCAATCCTTTTGCCAGAGTTCTGCTGAAAGATTTGAGCCGCTCCCTTAAAAATATTTATAATGCGGAAGTAGAGTTTCAGGGCGGATTCAATTTTGCCCAGCCCCTTTTATGGGTAATAGACCGCGCCCGCATTGCATTTTCCATGCAGTTTCTCTATTCAAACAGGACACTGTATCAGTCGCTGCGGGTTAATTCTTTTTCGGTGCCGGTGCGTTTTCCGATACAACTGCCTACATTTACTTTTTTCAATGTGGCAAATATTGATTTTACCTTTGAGCGTGAGGCACCCATAAATTACCGCAGCGCAGTCAGCGACATAG
The DNA here is from genome assembly GCA_964577665.1 of uncultured Hyphomicrobiales bacterium. GTDB lineage: Bacteria > Bacteroidota > Ignavibacteria > Kapaibacteriales > UBA2268 > CAYVTD01. The sequence goes on along the minus strand of CAZOBD010000066.1, from coordinate 6,275 downwards.
AAAAAGACCCCCGGGACAGCCTCGAAATTGTAACTCTTTACGGCACGTTAGACGAATATGTGCGAAACAAAGAGCCTATACTGACCGCTAATCTTCTCGGCGCATCAATTGTCGGCGATATGCGAAACAATCCTTTCTCTCCGACAAGGGGATATTTCTTTGCTCTTTCTTTTGATATGATCAATCCTCTTTTTTCTTTTTCAAAATCCGTATCAGGCATTGCAGACTATTCCAAAATACAGGTAACAGGATATTATTTCACGCCTATTAATCCCGTTACCACTTTTGCATTCAAGCAAAGAATCGGCTCCATCTTTTGGAGAGACCGCGCGAACTCTTACGTGCCCTTCGAAAGACAGTTTTTTGCCGGAGGCGCCAACAGCATACGAGGATGGCAGTCCCGCGAACTGCGCTATCCCGAAGTAATAAATATCAATCATTCCAACGAAGAAAAGGAATTTCTATCCAATTTGGTCGGCAGCCGTGTCTTGATAGAAGGCAGCTTGGAGCTGAGATGGCAACTGCCTGTGGATAAAAATGCCAATGATGAATTTTCCCGGCAGATTAAAAATATCGGTCTGACGGCTTTTCTTGACTGGGGAAATGCTTTTCACAGTATGGAGCTTCAGCAGAACTATGAAGAGTATTATCAATATGAATGGTACGAATACATAACAAAACTCGCGCTCGCAGCCGGTGTAGGCTTCCGTTATGACACTCCTGTCGGACCTATACGGGTGGACTTTGCTTGGAAAATATATAATCCTTCGCTTAATCGGAGAAACTGGCTGTTTGAACGCAGCGACGCCCTTTTAGGAGATGTTGCTTTTCACTTAGGTCTCGGACATGCCTTCTGATATTACCATCGGGCAATATGTCAGGCTTTTCTTACACATTTCAAAACATCTGCTGATTTTTACTACCTGCTTTAGCAAGCACACTTGATAAAGAAAAATTGGAATATAGTTTGGCATATTTGTTGCTGATTTTTATGTGCAGGCTGGAATACTGCATGAATACTTACATAAAGGGGGGTATTCTTATTTTTTTGATGTTTTTTTTGAAATAGTATTCCGATTATTTATAATTTTTTTTAAATGAAAATGTGTTCATTAAAATAAAAAGATACACTTTTTTTAACAAACAAGGAGATTTTTCTTATGAAAAAGCTAAACCTTTTATCTAAAACATTTTTGCTGGGTTCGCTTTTCTTTGTGATGAACCTTGCAAATCTTTTTGCAATCAATGATCCGCCGCAGAATTATCTGCCGCAGAATTATTCCGAATGCGAAGAACTCCGCATACTTTTTGAATGGGACCCGCCGGTTGGAGACCTCGGGTTTTACAGGGTGCAGGTAGCGACCGACCCCGATTTTTCGAGACTGGTCATCGACTCAATAGGCATAGACACTAACCGCATGTGGTTTGAAATGCCCGAACTTGACAAAAGATATTACTGGCGTGTTAGAGCCAGATATGATGCTCCAAACGATACTGTTTGGTCTAACTCATGGACCTTCTGGACCCGCAAAGACAGACCCGTTCTGCTTAGTCCCGAAAATGAAGAATTTTGTCTGTCAAAAGACAATGTTGTGCTGCAGTGGAGAAAAAGCGAGCCTGTGCTGTGGAGTACTATCGAAGTATCTCTTTACGAAGATTTCCATATTCTTGTCTTTTCCGATTCTATTCACACCAGCAATCAGGTCGTAACATATCAGCTAACTACTTTTATGGCAGACCAGAATAAATTTTTGAATTATGATTCTACATATTATTGGCGGGTGCGCGACCACTGTCCCAAGAACTGGTCGGACATCTGGCAGTTCAAAATCAAACCGTCCCCTACAGAACTGATTATGCCTCAAAACGGCGTAAAATGTCTAGACCTTACTCCTGAGTTTGACTGGATGAACCAGACCAATGCAAACACTTATGAAATACAGATAGCAAAAGATGCAGGATTCAGCAATGTTGTTTACCAAAAAGACGGCATTACGGGCAGCGCATTTATTCTTGAGCCGGGAGTGTTAGATTTCAACACCGTTTACCACTGGAGGATAAAATCCCATTTCGCAGACGGCTGCGAAGGAGACTGGTCATATTCATGGTGGTTCAAGACTTATCCCGACAAACCGATACCTTATGAACCAACGGATAACTCCACAATGCACGACATAACCGACATTCTTCTGAAATTCCGCGCCGCAGACAAAGCCGACATTCCCTCTCATTTCAGAGTGGAAGTGGCATACGATCCCGAATTCAGAAACCCCATAGCCATCTCCCCCATTATGGTGCCCGGCAACGGCTTAAATAAGCTCGGACAATACCTCCTTACAGGCACATGGAGCCATGCAGACCGTTACAACACAAAATATTTCTGGAGAGTGAAAAGCTATCAGATTGAAAATGAAGAGTACTGTGAAAGCGATTATTCGGAAACATTCGTTTTCAGAACGAAATACGAAAGAGTGGAGCTAATAGGTCCTTATAATTTTGCAGACTGTGTGCCGATTGACGCTTCGTTTATGTGGAGACGCTCCAACGATGCACAGAAATACAGGTTCCAGCTTGCCACCGACAAGCAGTTCCGCAATCTGCTCGTAAATGAAGTAGTAGATGGTCTGGACTGGAAAGCAGATGACCTTCTGGACGGCTATTCCACTTATTACTGGCGCGTAAAGGCTGAAGACGACAACAACGAAAGCGACTGGTCGGATATAAATCAGTTCACTACTACTTTTGACAAACCCGAATTGAAATCGCCTGCGGATAACTTCAAAGGCATAGGCGAATCCGTAACCCTTTCATGGAACAGTGTAGGGCAGGGAGCTGTATATGTGCTTGAAGTATCAAAATCTCCTTATTTTACACCCGACAAATATATCGTTGATAATAAAGAGCTTACAAGTCTCTCTTATGAAATAAACGGCTTAAATTATCTTACGGAATACTATTGGAGAATAACAGCCAGATATCAGGGATGCACGAGTCAGAGCGATATATGGACTTTCAGAACAAAACCCACTGCACCGGTTCTCTTTACACCCGAAAACGAAGCCGAAGGACTACCTCTTACTTTAGATCTTATCTGGAGTAAAGTACCGATGGCAGGCAGCTACCGCCTTCAGGTAGCAACTGATGAAAGCTTTGGCAGCGGTTCCATTGTCAGAGATATTGACGACATTTTCTCGGTTTATTACCAGATTGCTAATCTTTCACCAAACACTACATATTACTGGCGTGCAAATGCCTCTTCGACTTTCTGGGGAACCAGCGACTGGTCAGTAAAATGGTCATTCACTACCGGTGTCAATGATCCGGGGATTCCCATACTCATCAGCCCTGAAAATAACAGAACCGACCTTCCGGTAAATGTTCTTTTTGTGTGGCGCGAAACCGCAGGAGCAGTCAAATATCATCTGCAGGTATCCGAATCACCGGTATTCAACAACATTACTTTTGAATCAGAGGATATTACCGAAACAGAACACCTCCTGAGAGATGTTTTAGAGCACAACACTGTTTATTACTGGCGCGTTGCCGCAATAAACGAAGGCGGCAAGAGCCCCTGGTCGGCTATATGGCAGTTCAAAACAATACCGCTTGTGCCTCAGGGCAAAGTGCAGCTCATTGCACCGGCAAACGGCATGACTAACCTGCCCCCTGACATTACTTTTTCCTGGGAAGCTCTTGAAGGAGCCACAAAATATGACCTTCAGGTTTCTAAATTCGGCGATTTCAAAGGCGAACCCCTCGTAATTGACGATTCTTTGATTACGGATACAAGAATTACTATTTTCGGATTCCAGCAGCATGAAACATACTACTGGAGAGTTCGCGGAAACAACGAAGCCGGCAAAGGCGTGCTGTGGTCAGATGTTTGGAAATTTACTATCGGTGTGTCATCTGTTTACGACTATGCCAATTCACAGTTCAAACTGATGGCGGTGCCTAATCCCGTCAGTCACAGCGCCGATATACACTTTACTCTTCCCGAAAGCGGCAGTGTTTTGATAAAAATCTACAATGTGCTCGGAGAAGAAGTGGTTACTCTGGCAGACGGAACATATTCCGCAGGCAGCCATAAGGCTCATCTGAATGCTGCCAATATGGAAAGCGGGATGTATTGGTACACTATTACTGCCGGCAGCCATTCGGAAACAAATAAACTTATAATAGTAAAATAAACTGTTTTTCAATTTTATTATTCAGCCTGCCATTTTTGGCGGGCTGTTTTTTTTATTTTTCAAACAAATTGTGTAAATTAAATGTTAATATTAAAAAGATTATTCATTTTTGAAAAATTTTGAGGTACATATGATGACAAAGAGATTCGTTTCGACTTTACTAATTTTTTTCTTTTCGACGGCATGCCTGTTTTCACAGTGGGAAGAAATAACCACCCCTTTCACAAAAGAAAATGCCTTCCTTTTTCACAATGACAGAATATTTGTTGCAGCCGGAGTTAACGGCGTTTATCTTGCCAATCCCGATAATCTTGCATGGCTGCCTGTGATGACAGGACTTCCTCAAATGAAGGAAGTATGGGACCTGCTCTCCTACAACAATGTTCTTTATGCAGCAACGGAAGGCGGAGGCGTCTTTCAGTCCACCAATATGGGACAGGTTTGGACCGCGTTGAACGACGGCCTGCTGAACTTTGAGATTTATTCGCTGGCATTCAACGATGCAGGTATTTTCGCAGCCACGGGCGGAGGACAGGTCTATATGAAACTCCACGGCTCCAATTCATGGGAAAACAAAGGAATGGTTTTCGGCGGAGAACCTGTGTGGGTGCTTGAAAATCTCAACGGAAACATTTATGCTGGATCAAATTTCGGCAATATTGCTTTCACAGGAGACAACGGCACTACATGGAATGAAATAAACGCCTTTCCATCCACGATTTTTACCATTGCTATGGTAAATAATCTTTTATATGCCGGCACTCAGGAAGTCGGAATCATAGCCTCGGATGATCTGGGAGGAAGCTGGAATGTAAAAAACACAGGACTTAAAGTAGCACCCGTTAACAAAATTACAGGCTATCAAAATAAACCCATCGCAGGACTCGAAGGCGAAGGAGTGTTTTTTTCGGAAAATGACGGCGCATCATGGACAGGCATCAACGACGGACTAAATGACCTTAATATTACTACGCTTGCCGTAATAGGCGATTTTTTATATGCCGGCACTAAAGGCAGCGGCATGTACCGCCTGCCGGTCGATCAGATTGTAATACCCGAAGTTGTTCCGCCCGATCTTCTTAATCCCGCCGATGAATCTGAAAATGTGGTATTAATTCCGACTTTTCAATGGTCATCAGTTAAAGGAGCCATTGACTATCATCTGCAGATAGCAAAAGATTTTAATTTTTCAAATATTATCTATGATAAAGATAACATTCAGGACAATGTTCATCAAATTTCAATCGAACTGAACGAAAACAGTGTTTATTACTGGAAAGTAGCGGCAAACGCCCCCGACGGAGAAAAGAAGTGGTCTGAACCTTTTCAATTTACTACTCTTACAGAAGTAATCGCTCCTGCTCTCGAGTATCCCGCCGACGGTGAGCAGTTAGAAGTATTTCATCCCGTTCTGATTTGGAATGAAGTGCCCGGAGCCGTTTACTACAAAGTGCAGGTATCTACAAACGAGGAATTTCTTTCAACAGTTATTGACACTTCTGAAATAACCGAAACCAGCTTTTTTACAGGCGACCTTGAGGCTAACACCGTCCATTACTGGATTGTTGCAGCAGTCGGAGTCAACGATAAAATTGAATGGAGCGACCCCTGGCAGTTTACGACAGGAAATGTTTCATCCGTAAATGACCACTACTCCGAATCCGACTTTAAACTTCATCCCAATCCTGCCAAAAATTATATCATATTAAGTCTTCAGAACAGTATTAACATAGAAGAAATTTTAATAAGCGGCTTAAGCGGTATTCCCCTGAAAAACATAAAACTTGACAATATTAACGCCGGTACTATAAGACTGAACTTACCGGGGATGTCTCAGGGTGTTTATAATCTCAGCATAAAATCAGGAGAAAAAATACACAGCAGGCTGTTTGTCATTGCCAGATAGATTACAAAAATCTGAGACATAGACCTTTTTATCAGTCCCGTTATTTTCAGATGTCGGACACCTTGAAGGTGTCCGACATCTTGCTAAAACAATCATTCCCTTGGATGATTTTCAAACTCATGGATGTTTCATCTGTTTATTTTTAGCCCCACCCTAACCCTCCCCAAAGGGAGGGAATT
>CAZOBD010000065.1:0-21739 GCA_964577665.1 uncultured Hyphomicrobiales bacterium | reverse complement strand
GTTTTGAGAGTAATGTGAAAATAATTAATAATTAATAATTAATAATTAATAATTATAGAAGAGATTTTTGATTTCGTGTAGTGAAATCCTTAGCAAATTGGAGAGACTGTGTGAAAAGGTAAATATGTCATGCTGAACTTGTTTCAGCATCTCGAAAAACGCTGAAAATCAGTACTTGAGATTCTGAAACAATACTGAAACAAGTTCAGCACAGGGACAGAATGACAGTTTTCACACAGCCTCGGAGTTTGGCAGGGAGAAAACTACTCAATACTTTGATTAATTAATGAAAGGAGAAAACAAATGCCTGATACAAGGCTCGATGAACTAAGAATGGTCGATCCCGTGCTGACGACGATAGCACAGGGATACTCTAATGAATCAATGGCTGCCGGTAAGCTTTTTCCCGCGGTGCCGGTGAAAAAGCTGAAGGGAAAAATTCCTTCCTTCGGGAGGGAAGCTTTTATGGTACGCGAAACGGAAAGAGCAGTGCGCGCCGATTCCAACCGAATAGCGCCCTCGGATGTTTCGCTGATTGAATATGAAACGCAGGAACACGATGTGGAAACTGCCGTGGACTATCTCGAAGAAGAGGAGTCTCCGGCTTTCTACAGCTATGAACAAAGACTTACCAAAGACTTGATGGATATTCTGCTGCTGGGCAGAGAGAAAGAAGCCGCCGACCTTGCTCAGAATGCAGATAATTATGCGGCGGATATGAAAAATTTAATTTCATCAGGCTCTGCATGGGATGATTACACTTTAACGGGAGTAAATCCGGTTTCGGATATTCTGGACGGAGTAAGCGCCGTCAGAAATAAAATCGGCAGGTATCCCAACACCATGATAATCGGGGACAGCGCCTACCGTATTCTCATTAATCACCCGAAGATAACCGACAGAATAAAATATGCGGGTATAGCCATGGCAAATCTTGCCAACCTGAAAGAACTGCTGGGCATTCCGAATATTTACATCGGAGCGGCTGTTTATACCGAAGACGGCGAGACTTTTTCCGATGTGTGGAATGACAATCTTGTTATTGCATACACAGGCAGCCGCGAAAAGGGAAAGCAGTCAGCTTTCAATCCGGCTTTCGGCTATACTTTGCAAAGAGAAGGAAAGCCCGAAGTGGACAGCTATTTTGAAAACGGCGGCAAGATAAAGGTAATTAGAAACACCGATAATTACTGTATAAAAGTAACATGCAGCGATGCCGCATTTTTAATTTCCAACACTAACCACAGTTAAAAAGAAAGGATACAATCATGGCTACTAATAAAACTTACCAGCCTGTGCAGGCTGTAAGCGTAGAAGCAGGGGAAGACCTTCCGGCATTCCGTTTTGTATCGCATCTGGGAACGCTCTGCGAAGAAGACGGCAGGGCGCTCGGTGTAACCGATGTTGACTGGCTGAGCGGCGAACTTGCTTCGGTCATTACCCTCGGAACAATGCCCGTGGAAACATTGACAACTGTCGATGCCGGGGATGATGTTACCTCGGCTGCGGAAGGTAAAGCAAAAAAGGTAACCGGAGACGAAGAAATAAACGGAAGAGCTATTGACTCCTGCTCGGGAGCGGGATATGTGAAAATAAAAATCGTACCCTGATAAATTAATTAACATTTTGATGTCCGGCTGCATTAAAAAGCACCGGACATCACTTTTATAAAAGGAGAATACAATGCCTTATTCATCAAACTCTGACCTGCTGAAGGAAATATCAACGTCGGAACTGGCAAAACTTACCGGCGATCCCGAAGGTATTACGATTGACACTGAAAGGACAGGTTACGCAAGGGCAAATGCCGACGGATTGATTGACGCATATCTTTATGGAAGGTATGATGTTCCGTTTTCAGATACGCCTGACCCCCTCATAAAAAGGCTTTCATGCGACTTGACTATTGTCTATCTGTATGAATATGCCTATCACGGAAGTATCGTTCCGAATACGATTCTTAACAGAAAACTAAATGCTGTTTCTCTGCTGAAAGATTTGCAGAGAGGAACAATAGTCCTGCAAGATAGAGTTTCGGGAGTAAGCGCCCCGCCTGCCGTTATCAGCAATAATCAAGACTACGGAAGAATTTTTGATGAGGATACTCTTGATAAATTTATGGAATAATTAATAATTAATAATTAATAATTAATAATTAATAATTTATGTTTATTGATAAAACAAGGGCTTATTTATGGAAAAGAAAACCAATGTTCTTTTTAGAAATACCGTGCTGCTTGCTATTGGGGCGGTGCCGCTTTTTATTCTGCAGCCGGGTATTGCGGAAATTAAAACACTTTTGCTGATAGCCGGCATTGAAAGTCTGGCATTAGCTCTCTCGGGAATAGCCGCTTATGTTTACACACAGATTGATTTTACCAGGCACAGTCTGAATTCCAATCTCGGATACATTTTTCTCGGGGTGCACATCTGCACGGGGCTTGTCGTGCTTGGCGTTTACATCGCACAATTTTCGATTTAGATATTAATTTCAAAAGGAATTAAAATGAAGCTGTTTTTAATAGTTTTCTTAACGACCGCAGTATGCTTTGAACTGACTGCATTAAAAAAATATGAAGTAGAGTGCCATCCCGTATTGCTTGAAGTTTCACTCGATTCGGCTCTTTCTCAGGCAGGTGTGGTTGAAAAAACGAACCGAAACGACGGTGCTGTTTCAAAATATCTCATTTCTGCCGGAGTAAAAACGGGTAGCCCGTACTGTGCCGCCGGTGTTTACTGGTGTTTTTATGCTGCGGCAGATGCTCTGGAAATGGATGAGAGTAAAATACCCGTGAAAAGAACCGCTGCGGCAAATGAAATGTTTAATGATGCCGCTAAGCGCGGTAAAAAAGCAGAATACAAAGCTGAGAAACATGACCTTTTAATCTGGAGAAAAAGGGCTTCCTGGCAGGGGCACATTGAAAGGATATTTGAAACAGGTAAGGCGGGATGGGTTAAGACCATTGCCTTCAATGTCAGAAAAGATCTTTCTTCTCCGGTTGAAGGTGTCTTTATAAAAAAACGATGTATTTTTCATCCGCTCGGCAGATTAAGGATACGCGGATTGATTGGTTTTGAAACAAGGAGTGAAAGATGAACTCATTGATTTTTAAAGATATGCCAATGCACAGCGATGCAGAAAGCAAATGGATACCTGTCCGTACGGAAAGGGTTTCCGGACATATTATAAAAAGCGAGGCTCTCTCTCTGCAAATATCATGGCATTCGCTCGAAGGTACGCCGGACGGGAAAATTACCATAGGCTGTTCAAATGATTTAAACAGCTTTGCGGCGGGAACATCAATAAATATAAACTCAACTTCTAATCTCGATGATCCCGAACTGCTGATTATCAATCCGTCTTTCAAATATCTGAAACTGAGATATACGGCAAACTCTATTGCCGGCGGAGTATTAAATGCCGTAATTTCATATCGTTAATTAATTTGGAGAACAATTATGCCAGTAAAATATTTTCCTCCGTTTGTTTCTAATGCTCTCTGGGGAGAAATAAACGGAGATATAAACGACCAGTCAGATTTGCAAAACCTGCTTTCGGGCAAGTCTGACAATTCTCATAATCATAACGAGGACTATCTTGCTAAGGATAATACAGATGCTTTTATGCCGACAGGCGATTATCATCCGGCAACGAAGAAATATGCAGATGATAATTTCGAGCCTGCCGACAGCACAATTCTCAAAGAAGCCGATGTAATTGACGACCTTTTTTCAACGGATACGGAACTGCCTCTTTCTGCTAATCAGGGTAAACAGATAGACTTGGAGCAGCAGAGGATGAAGGGTATTTATCTTGACCTGCCTTATCTGTATAATCATAATACTAAGTTGATAGATGATTGTGAGACTATCGGAAACTGGACACAGATAGAAGGCACGTTATCGGCAGACGGCACTAATAAAAAAACGGGCAGTTACGGCGTAAAAATAGAAGAATCTGATAACACAAGCTCATATCTTATTGCCGACTTAAACTCTATTTCACTTGACTTAACAAAATTTGAAGACGGGTCGGCTTCTACAACAAGCGACTTTATTACAATGGCTGTTTATGTATCTGATATATCAGCCCTTTATGACGGCAATTGTATATGGATAAAAATAAGCGTTAATGCTGAATTTGATAATACTGATTTTTACCAGTTTATATTGACAAGAAGCTCTTTGAGTACTGGATGGAATTATATAAGTGTACAAAAGTCTTCTTTTGCAGTTGTAGATGGTAGTCCAAGCTGGAGCGGTGTCCAGTCAATACGTGTGCAGTGGCGTTCCAATGATAGCAATATGGGGGAATACATTACAATAGATGCTTTGCAGATGGTACGCAATGACCCGAGTGATAATAAGCCTAACCCCTTTCAAGAAGAGATAGACGGCACGAATACGAGGATATTTGAGGTATCAAGCGGTACACCTTTTCTTGGGTATGACGGAAGTACGTTATGTGTCAAAGGTCTTGAAAACACTGATTTAGTTTCTGCTCTTGAATTTGGCAGTAAGCTTTACATTCAATCTGATGTAATCGCAACGAATTCAAGTTCAATAAGCGCAGGCAAATATCAAGATGATGACAACAAATTAGCAGCATTTTTCGGCGATTCTCTTATTGCCCGGATAGAATATTCAGGAACTGTAGATGATGAGTCTGTTTCGTTTCCTGTAAACGAAGGTGATGAAGCGGCAGCGAATGTTAACATTAACGGCAGGAGCATAAATGTTAACGTCAGCAAGACAGGTTCTCAGGCAAGCGTAAGCAATTACAATGCAGGTGCCGTAACGTCTGGTTACTGTCAGTTGTATTTGTATGAGAATGCTTCCATAACCTCTTTCAAAGCAAGCAGTTCAAGGTTAATGGCGGGGTAAAACAGACATGTTGACTATTATCACCCAAGGGGATTAATATTTTTGAAATAAAAAAATGAAATCGAAAGAAGAGATTTCCCAACCCCCTTATAAATAAGGTGGCTGCTCCCTCCCTTACTTACTTGTAAGGGAGGGTTGGGGAGGGATCAAATATAAACAGATGAAATTCAATGGGAGACATTTCAAAATGAAAAAACAAACTTATCTGCTTTTTCTATCGGGAGTAATAACTGGAATTTTAATTGCATACTGGATTTCGAAAAAAGTAACGGAACCGGAAATAATGCATTATTCAGAGATCAAAACACATTGGGATACCGTTTTTGTAGAAGTTCCCACACAGCCGATAGTATTGGAAAAAATAAAGACAAAAACAGTAATAAAAAGAGATACTGTTATTCAAACCAAGCCTTTTACGGCGAAGATTGACACGGTTGTTCTTAAGGACACAGTCAGGGCTCAGTATGATTTTCCTGAAAATGAAATGTCAATTTTTGTCAGACCCTCACCCGATTCGCTTGAAATAAGAAAAATAACCATACTTAAAACAATTGAAAAGAAACAGCCTTGGTGGGAAACTCCCGTTTACCTGCTTGGGGGCGCAGCTTTCGGTTTTGCGCTCGGAACATTTTCAAAATAAAAAAGTGAAAGGATATAGCATGAAAAATGTTAATGAACTGACCAGAGAAATAATAAGCTCTGAATTTCGAAGTAGTTTTTTCAGGAATATGCAAATCTTGCCTAATCCCGATAAAATTTTCAGAACCACCGGCAAAAGCTATACGGCTTACCGTGAACTAAAAAATGATCCTCATGTCTGGAGCTGCATTCAATCACGAAAAAGCGGGCTTCTTTCAAAAGATTACAAAATAAGCGGAAATAATACAAAAATATGCCGAAGGATAGAAAAGATGCTTGAATCTCTTGATATCACCGAGTTAATGCGAGACATTCTCGAGGCTCCTTTGTTTGGGTTCCAGCCGTTTGAAATAGTGTGGGGATTTCATAAAGGCAGAAGGAGCAGTATCTACCCTGAAAATATTACGGCAAAACCGCAGGAGTGGTTTGCTTATGACCAAAGGGGAAGGCTGCGTTTTCTGAAAGAAGACGAACCGGAGGGAACGCTTCTCCCGCCGATGAAAATAATCAATGTCCGATACGAACCCTCTGTTACTAATCCTTACGGGGAATCTTTACTGGCAAAAAGTTATTGGCCCGTAACTTTTAAAAAGGGAAGTCTGAGGTTTTGGGTCAACTTTACAGAGCGCTACGGAATGCCTTTTCTGATAGGCAGATACATGCGCGGGGCAACCGATGCGGAAGCGGAAAAACTTGCTTCAGAGCTTGCCGGTATGACTGAAGATGCAGTGATAGTAACTCCTTCGGATATTGAATTGGATATGAAGGAGCCTCTTCGTTTTTCATCTGTATCTCTTTACAAGGAGATGATACGCCAGTGCAACGCTGAAATCTCAAAAGCCATACTTTCACAGACTCTGACTACCGAACTCGATATGGGCAGCTATGCGGCATCGCAGACACATTTTAAAATCAGGAAGGAAGTTATAATGGCTGATACCAAGCTCGTGGAAGATTTCTTTAATACATTGATAAAATGGGTCTGTATGCTCAATTTTTCCGATAAAGAATACCCCGCATTTAAAATTATTTCTGATGAACAGGATGAATCGATAAGAGCTGAAAGAGATGAAAGACTTATGCGGGCAGGAGCAAAATTCAACAAGCATTATTTTTTCAATAACTACGGTATCAAATACGAAGAATTGGATTAATTAAATTCGCCATCTTTCAAAAGAATAATAAAAAAAAGAATTATAATAAAAATAAATTTAATTTGTCAGATAAAAGTATTTTTCATATATTTGTGTTCTTTTGTTTTAAGGATATTATAAAATAGGAGTTATCCGTGAAAACGTCAGCAGAAATAACGAAATCTTTACGTAAAGAAGACGCACAGCATGATTGGTGGTTGATAGACGCCGAAAATCAGACTTTGGGGCGTCTTGCCACAAGAGCCGCCAGACTGCTCAGAGGCAAGCATAAACCGGCATTTACACCTCATGTGGACTGCGGCGATTACGTGATAGTAATCAATGCGGAAAAAATAAAGCTAAAAGGTAAAAGAGAAGAAATGAAAGAATATTTCAGTTATTCGGGTTATCCCGGCAATGAAAAATTCCGCTCTTTCAAACATCTTTTGGAAAAACATCCGGAATTTATCATTCATCATGCCGTAAAAGGTATGCTGCCTAAGACCCGGCTGGGAAACAAAATAGCAACAAAGCTGAAAGTGTATGCAGGATCGGAGCATCCCCACACGGCTCAGCAGCCCAAAGCTTATGAAATAGAAAATTAGAAATAATGTAAATATTAAGATATTGCATCTGGAGACAATAATGGAAATGATTCAGACTACAGGCAGAAGAAAAACATCTGTTGCACAGGTGAGACTTTCGCCTGGAAAAGGAGAAATTAAAGTAAACAGGCAGAGCCTTGAGGAGTATTTTCCGGTGGAAACTAACCGCATTATGGCTCTCAAACCAATGGAAATCACCGAAACTATCGGCCAGTTCGACCTATATGTTACCGTTCGCGGCGGCGGAAAATCAGGACAAACAGGCGCTTTTCAGCTCGGGCTTGCCCGTGCGCTTGTCGAATTCGATGAAAAGTTCCACTCGCCCCTTAAGGCAAAAGGCTTGCTTACAAGAGATCCGAGAATGGTCGAGCGTAAAAAATACGGTCAGAAAAAAGCCCGCAAGCGCTTCCAGTTCTCGAAACGTTAATACACTTGTTCAGGACTTCTTTCAGCTTGGATTTTTATTTCGTAATTCCAAACTTGTTTCGGAACCTTTGAAAAGCTAAGCTGATATTACTTAATGAAGTTTCCGAACAAGAGATACAGAAGCGGCGCTGAGCTATGGTTCAGTACATGATTCGGTATGCCAGGAACTTTCGACACAGTTCGATATATCGCTTCTGTCTATATGAAAAAATAATCCGGTTTAAACCGGAAAAAAATAAAAAATCATGCTTCCGGATAGCCTGTGTGTGGCAAAAAATGATGAGAGTTACATCAGACAAGCTGTGCAGGTTAGAAGAACGAAGCAGAAGTTAAACACAAAATACGGAGATATTATGGATCATATTCTGAAAATCGAGGACCTCCTCGCTGCCGGAGCACATTTCGGCCATCTTACCCGCCGCTGGAACCCCAAAATGGAAAAATATATTTTTGGGGAGAGAAACGGCATCCACATCATTGACGTCAGAAAAACACAGGTGCTTTTCGACTTTGCTCTAAGAGCTGTTTACGAAGTTGCGGCGAGCAATAAAATAGTGATGTTCGTAGGCACCAAACCTCAGGCAAAAGATGTTATAGAAAATCATGCAAAAAGATGCGGCATGAACTACGTTACAGAGCGCTGGCTCGGAGGCATGCTTACTAATTTCAGCACAATACGCAAAAGTATCAAGCGCCTGGAAGCAATTGACAAAATGGAAGTGGACGGCACTTTTGAGAAGATTACCAAGAAAGAAAGGCTGCTCCTCGGACGCGAACGTGACAGGCTTCGCAAAGTATTCGGCGGTATAGAAGAAATGACACGCCTTCCCGGAGCACTCTTTATTGTTGATATCAAAAAAGAACATATTGCGGTAAAAGAAGCAAAGATATTAGGAATTCCCGTTTTTGCTTTGGTTGATACAAACTGCGATCCGGATCCCGTAGATTATCTTATTCCTTCAAACGATGATTCTGTAAAAGCAGTTGATCTTTTCACCGGCAAAATTGCAGACGCCATAATAGAAGGCTCGGAAATTGCCAAGCAGCGCGTTGCAGAGCTTTCTGCCGAAAGAGAAAGAATGGATAAGGAAACCGAAGCAGTATCGGTGGATGACCAGCAGAAAGTACGCAGAAAAATGCGCGAACGCAAACCCAGAAAAGGCGACCGCAGAAGAGACGACAGACCACGCGGGGAGCGTCCCCCCAGAGATAAGGACTATGATAATAAACCAAAACAAAAAGAAGAAAAACCTCAGACTCAGGGAACTGCTCCCGATAATAAAAACGAGAGCGCTAAGCAGCCTGAAACCGCCCCGAAACAGGAAGTTCAGCCTGCTGAAGAAAAAAATGATTAAAAAAAACAGCTTTGAGGTAAAAGTACTTATTGTTAATAAATGAACAAAAACTTAATCCTAAAAACATATTAAATTTATACTTATGCCTTAAATTAAGAAAACAATAATTTTTTAAAATTAAAATACTAAATAAGAAATGGCACAGATTACACCCCAGCTTGTAAAAGAGCTAAGAGAAAAAACCGGAGCCGGCATGGGAGACTGCAAAAAGGCTCTGACAGAAAGCGGCGGCGATATGAAAGAAGCCGTGGAATACCTCCGTAAAAAAGGCGCCGCATCCGCTGCCAAACGGGCAGACCGCTCAGCCAACGAAGGCCTTATCATTGCGAAAACCACAGATGACCACAGAAAAGCATCTATCGTGGAGGTTAACTGCGAAACCGACTTCGTGGCAAGAAACGAAGAGTTCGAGCAGTATGTAGAATATATTGCCGAAGCTCTTCTGGAGAACAAAGCCGCCAATTTGGATGAACTTATGAATATCAGCCATAAAGGCGATACCGTGCAGGGTATGCACAACGAAATTCTCGCAAAACTTGCTGAAAATATCCAAGTTAGACGCTTTGAAACGCTCGAAGGAGGATTTTTTACGGCATACATACATGCAGGCAGTAAACTAGCAGTTTTGCTCGAAGTAAATGCCGCGGAATTTTCCGAAGAGGGAATAGCAAAACTCCGCGACATAGCCATGCAGATAGCCGCTATGAATCCTTTATATATCGACCGTGATTCCGTTCCGAAAGAAGTTGTCGAAAAAGAAAAAGAGATATATGTCGAACTTGCCGTTAACGAAGGCAAAAAGCCCGAAATAGCCGACAAGATTGCAATGGGCAGACTGAACAAATTTTATCAGGAAAACTGCCTTGTAGAACAGGTCTTCGTTAAAGACCCCAAGAAGGTAGTCAATGATATATTAAAAGAACTGAAAGAAGATGCCGGCGAAGAAGTAAAAATACTCAGCTTCCGCCGCTATTTCCTCGGAGAATCTTTAGAAGATTAATATGGCTGAAACCGTTTTCAAAAGGATACTTTTAAAGCTTAGCGGCGAAGCCTTTATGGGCGATAAGCAATTCGGCATAGACGATGCCGTGCTAAAGGAATATGCCGCTGCCGTTAAAGAAGTGTATGAACTCGGAGTAGATATCGGCATAGTGATAGGCGGAGGCAATATTTTCCGCGGCATACAATCTGCCGCACACGGCATACATAAAGTCTCCGGAGACCAAATGGGTATGCTCGCCACAGTGATTAATTCTATCGCTTTTCAGAACGCCCTGGAAAGAACCGGAGTGCCGACAAGACTTCAGACTGCTATCAAAATGGAGCAGATAGCCGAGCCTTTTATACGCCGGAAAGCCATACGACATCTGGAAAAAAGACGCGTAGTGATTTTCGGGGCAGGCACAGGCAATCCATATTTTACAACAGATACCGCCGCAGTGCTGCGCGCTATTGAAATTGAGGCTGAGCTTGTAATAAAGGGCACCCGCGTAAACGGCGTATATGACTGCGACCCCGAGAAAAATCCCAATGCACGTCTTTTCAGTGAGATTACTTACAGCGAAGTGCTGGAAAAAAACCTGAGAGTTATGGACCATACTGCCATAACTCTATGCCAGGAGAACAAACTGCCGATCCGCGTGCTTAATATGAACATAGAAGGCAGCTTCAAAAGGCTGATGTTCGGCGAGGCAATCGGCACCATCGTTAGATAAAAAATTGAAAATGCAGTTGTAAAAAAGAAGAAGTCCGGCATCCTTTTATGCAGGGCTTCTTCTGTGTTAATATCATTTAAGGCACGCAAGGATTTTCATAAAAACAATACAATGAAAATCACATTTATACTTCCTTAACCAAAAGTTTGTAGAATATGACGGAAGCAAAATATGAAACAGGTTTTTAATGAAGCTCAAAAAAACATGCAGAAATCAGTTGATTTTTTCAAAAGTCAGCTTGCCAAAGTACGTACGGGCAGAGCTTCCTCAACCATTCTGGAAGGCATAAAAGCAGACTATTACGGTCAAATGACCGGTCTTGAGCAAATGTCAACTATTTCCGTTCCCGATGCCAAAACTTTGGTGATACAGCCTTGGGACCGCAACACACTTTCAACGATAGAAAAAGCCGTTCAGCAGGCAGACCTCGGGTTTAATCCTCAGAACGACGGCACGGTAATCCGCATTTCCGTTCCGCCTCTTACCGAAGAGCGCCGCAGAGAGATGGTTAAGCTTTGTAAAAAATATGCCGAGGATGCCCGTGTTTCCGTTCGCAATAACCGCCGGGACGCACTTGATTCTCTCCGCAAACTTGAGAAAAACAAAGAAATTTCTGAGGATGAACTAAAAAGAGGCGAAGAAGAAATCCAGAAAAAAACCGATATTTTCATCAAAGAGATTGATAAATTGACAGATGAGAAAGAAAAAGAACTGATGGAAGAATAATACAGACCTTAATAACATTTTGAAATTTCATCAATAGTTCTTATATTTGCATTTCCAAAATGCAACAGGGCTCTTAGCTCAGCTGGTCTAGAGCGCTTCCTTGACACGGAAGAGGTCGCTTGTTCGAATCAAGTAGAGCCCACAATGACTTCCCCTTTTGTCTTATCTTAGGAGAGAGGAAAGAGACAATGAATATCCGGCGGCTGATGAGATTATCTTGTGTATTATAGCTCTTTTGAAAAACTGAATCACACCATACCGGAACGTTTTCTGATAAACCACTCTAGTGCGAAAAGCAGTACTGCCGCGGCAAACAGCCAAGGGAGATTCCAGAAACTGAATTCGCTGCGAGTCGTTACGTTTCTTGGCTCGAATGATGCCTTTTTATGTAGGTCTTCAAGAAAAGAGCCGGCTTCATCAGGCAGATAAAAGCTGCCGCCTGTCTTCAAAGCTATGTTTTCCAAAAGAATTTTGTTCATAGTCAGAGACTGAAACTCAAGAGCGGTTTCGCCTATGGCAAATCGCCCTTCATCAGAGCCGATCTTCCTGCCGTCAGATTCCACAACAGCCCTGAAATAAAAATCGCCTTCCGGCAAGCCCTCCACAGAGCCGGTATATCTGCCGTTTCCCGCAGAATTTAGTATCAGGGTGCGTTTTTCCTCTGCTCCTTCAATTGAAACTGTAATAACGGCATCGTCAATAGGCGAATAGGCTTCGTCATACACCTGTCCCAAAAATTCCGCTTTTTCTCCGAGTGTGTAAAACTCTCTTGATGTTTTTACTGTTATCAGCTCTTCTTTTCTTCCGACTGACAGCCATCTGACGGAGTTATTAACTAAATTTTGAAAAAGATCCGGTGTTTCTATTCGGTTTTTAGCCATTTCGGCGCCGTATCCGAGAAGTTTCCACCGGTAAACACCGTATGCAATAATCGCAATGCTCCGGTAATTTTGAAAATTACGGGTAATTATCATAGGTTCTTTCAGAGAAACATTGTTAACTTTCACGCCCGAAAGCACTTTTGTTTCCGGTTTTATGCGGACGAAAGTTTCTGTTCGGAAGAGCGGTGGAAGCTTGTTCCACTCGTCAATGCCAATATCTTCTCCGTTTACTTTCAAAAGAGGATGGGAAGAAGCGTTTTCCGTGAAGTCGGGAAGCGCCGTGAACTCGCGGGTGTTTGAAGAAATAGTCCTGAACGGCAGATAATCTTCCAAAGGTTTCAGTTTGCCATAGTCCAAAAATCTTGAAGAAATAAACAAAACAGGCTTGCCTTTGGCAAGATGGCCCTTTATTAAATCAATAGTCCGGGCGGGCGTGTTTGCAGCCGGGAATCCTATGAGAATAAACATCTCCGATTCGGATAATTCCTTTTCATTGGGAGGCTGCCCGTAAAACTCCGAGTTCTTTTTGTGAATAAACTGTTTTATTTCCACGCCTTTTTCCTGCCTGAGCGCCTGTGTTACGAAAGAAACATCAGGCGAGGGAGCTCCTGCGAACAGGGCTATCTTCCTCTTGTTTTCCAGCACTTTTATATATTCGCTCAGGCGGTTATTTTTCACGGTTGCTTCATCGGGAAGCTGAGAGGCTGATACCGTTATCTTGCGGACGCCCTCGGTCTTAGGCATATATTCAAAAAAGAGCGAGTAGTTTTCTTTATCGGGATGTATGGTGATTTTCTGAGAGTCAAACTCTTTTCCGTTGTCAAGTATCTTAATATCGGTTTCTCCTTCTTGGTACCCGCTTGCGCTAATACGCACGTTCACAGGCACAGGATTATCAATGTATGCAGCTTCATTCGTTAAAATAGTCTGTACGGATAAATCTTTCGGGGGCTGCTGCGATCCGATACCGACGGTAAAAACAGGCTTTCCGAGAGCTTCGGCTTCGTAAAGCGGATTGGCTCCCTGATTGAATGCGCCGTCGCTTATAAGAAGATATGCCCGCACATTTTCCTTTTCTGCATTCTCACCTGCCTTTTTCAGCGCTGTCGAAATATCTGTAAGCGAACCTTTGAAATCAAGAGAATCAAATGTAAAATCTTCAACAGGACGGGCAAATGCCGAAAATTTCAGGACATCAAGTTTTTCTTCTCCCAATGAAAGAACGCTTGTATTTTCGACTGCCTTTCTGTAATCCTTCTTTCTGCTGCCGCTGAAATCATCCATCGCGGCGGATTGGGAATTATCCAGCAAAACAGCCAGCTTGGGCTGCACCTGAGAGCCGCTTACAATGGTCAGAACGGGTTCAAACAAAACAAACAAAAGAAGTGTAACTGCCGTAGTTCTTAATGCTATCAGCAGTGCCTTTTTTCTTTTTGAAACCGGAGGCACGGTTATGCGGTATGACCAGAATGCAAGCGCTGCCGCAGCAATTACAAGCAGTAGAAGAAGCCACAAGGGGCTGCTGAGTCCGAAAGAGTATGAGTTCATTACTATCTAAACCTGTTTTTTCTGATTATTGATTTTATTGAAGTTACCTGTGCTGAACTTAATTCGGTATCCATGTCAAACGGATGCCGGACATCTTTATTCTCACTTTAATACGTTTTCCTCTTCCAATGATTTTAAAATGCTGAAAGGCTTTATTTGAATTATGCTATAAGCTCTGAAACTTCATAAACGCCTTTAGGCAGTTCTGGTTTGGGTCCGGCATCTTCGGAATTGACAAGCTCCAGATTATCACATATTTCCCGTCGTTCGTATTCACGGATGTATTTCATTGCATCTTCGGGAGTTTCTGCCACAGTGCCGTAAACGGAATGAAAAACATGCACTTTGTATTGGTCGGCGCTTTTTACGTACAGTTTCCCCTTTATCTGAATACGCAGATATTTGGAATCTTTCGAATATTCAGAGTTGCATTCTCTCAGGAGCCACATGGCGCCTTTGCTTTTCCTGTCGAAATAGACTGCTTTCATAGCAAGGGGATGTACTTTTTCGCTGTTTTTTTCTTTTTCCCACAAGGCAGAACCCAAAAGCAGGTAAATCCCTGATATTTCCTTGTCGCCGTCGCCTTCAGGTTCTTTTGGGAGGTTTTCTACGGCTTCCATGCCGATTTTGATCACTTCATCATAATCACGCTTAGTCCATGACTTTCGCATTTCCTCGAAATATGATTTTTTCTTTTCTCTGATTTCAGGAGTATAGTCCTTAACAAGTTTTTCTTCCGGCACAAATTTTTCCGGAGGTAAATTGTCTTTCAATTGAATCACCCTATTGTTTCATTCATAAAAATCATGACACATCACTCATTTTGCAAGCTCTTTTTCAATATCCCCGCTGATGCTTTCAGGGGATTTCTGCGGAACATATCTTTTTACGGGCACGCCGTTTTTGTTGATCAAAAACTTTGTGAAGTTCCATTTAATATCATCACTTATCAAGCCTGAACGCTCTGATTTCAAAAATTTGTACAGAGGATGTGCATCCTCTCCGTTCACTTTTATTTTTGAAAACAAAGGGAAATCCACATCGTAATTTACTTCGCAAAACTGCTTGATATCGGCATTAGTGCCGGGCTCCTGTCTGCCGAACTGATTGCACGGAAAGCCGAGCACTGCAAACCCACTGTCTTTGTATTTTTCATGGAGAGCCTGCAAGCCCTTGTACTGAGGAGTAAATCCGCATTTACTTGCAACATTTACTATCAAAAGCACCTTGTCTTTATATTCCGCAAGTTTTATTTTTTTATTTTCTATGGTTTCCACTTCGAAATTATATATCGTTTTCATCTTTTTCTCCTTTGAGCTTAGCGGTTCTAACCCGAAAACATGTTTAGACGGAAAAAAAATAAGAATAAGAAAAGCAGCGGCACTGCCAAGAATAATGTATTTTGATTTTCTCATCAAGATTCCTTAATATTAAAAATATAATTTAAATTAATTAATATTAGCTAACGCCGAAACATAATATTTATTTTTTTACTTGACATTTACTAAAAATTTTATTATATTTAGAAAGTAATTATGTAAAATAATGACAAAAACACTATACGAACCTTATTTACCCGCCATAAATAGTTCTTTATTTGAAAGTAAGGTTTTTTATTAACAGCAGGGAGTTTCTTATTTATATTTCCATACCGTAGTTTAAATAACGTTTGAATTCAATTACAAACGAATATGTATTTCTGCAATTTTCCTGAGGGAAGAACAGAAAAACATTAATAAAAAATAATTTCTAATAAGTTAAAATAATGTTAACTTTGAAATTCGTTTTGATTGAAAATTCAGACACTTAAGATTAATAAAGGTAAAAGGAGTGTAAAAACGAGGATAATTGATACTGTTTAGCAGTATGTATGACAAGAGTGTAAAAAAAAGATGGAAACTCCGACATTACAGGAACTTACGAAGCTATTAAATGAGCCGGAAAAGATAGAAGTATCCCGCGGCAACCCGAAAGAAAGCAAACTGAAAGCAGGACTTCTGCTTCTGCTTTCCGATGTTGTGATGATATCATTTGCTATGGTTGTTTCGCTTTATATAAGGCAGTTATTTCTGCCCGGCGGCGTACACATAGAACGCCATTTAAACATTATCCCCTTTTTAACGATGGTTTTCCCCGTCGGATTTTATATCCGCAGGCTTTACCCCGGCTACGGCATGAGCGAAGTGGAGGAACTCCGCAGGCTCAGCTACAGCATTACCCTGCTTTATGCAATTCTGGCAACTCTGGCTTTTTTGTTGAAATATGAAGTAGAAGATTACTCCCGGCTGGCAATTATTCTTGCCTGGGCAATTTCCCTGCCCCTGGTTCCTGCCGGCAGGTCTTTTGTCAGAGCTGTATTCAGCAAGAAAGACTGGTGGGGCATACCCGTGATGATTGTAGGAGCAGGCAGGGAAGCGGCTTCTTTGATAAAGTCTCTCCTCAAAAACAGAACCCTCGGCTACAGGCCTGTTGTTGCAGTGGATAACGATTATGAGAAATGGGGATACATTCAAAAAGTTCCCGTTGCAGGCGGATTTGAAATAATTCCTGAACTTGCCAAAAAACTAAATATCACTCATGCAGTCATAGCAATGCCTCATGCTTCCCATAAACTCCAGCACGATATTATTAAAAAGTATTCCAATTATTTCAAAACGACGCTTTTCATCCCAGAATACTTCATCAATTCCAATCTATGGGTGGCAAGCTGCGACCTCAGCGGCGTTCTCGGCATGGAAGTCAGGCGGCAGCTTTTACATAAGTCATCACAGATAAAGAAAAGGATATTCGATCTGGCACTTACTTCATTCCTTATGCTTCTTTCTGTGCCCCTTTTTCTGATTATAGCAGTTTTGATTAAGCTCGACTCACGAGGTAAAGTGTTCTTCATGCAGGAAAGAGTAGGTGCCGGCGACACCAAATTTAAGGTTATTAAGTTCCGCACTATGTTTGTCGATGCAGAAGAGCGTCTGCAGGAACTCATAAACAAAGACCAAAACAAGAAACGCGAATGGGAAGTGTATCACAAAATCAGCAATGATCCGCGTATCACACCCGTGGGCAGATTTCTTAGAAAATACTCGCTTGACGAACTGCCCCAGCTTTGGAATATCCTCCGGGGAGAGATGAGCCTTATAGGACCCAGAGCTTTAATGCCTTGGGAAAAATACCAGATGAACGGCTATGAAAGCTTTATTTTGCAGGTCAAACCCGGTTTGACCGGCCTTTGGCAGGTAACCGACCGCAACAACACCACTTTTGAAGAGCGCCTTCCGATAAACGTATATTACATACGCAACTGGTCGATTTTCCTTGACATATACATTGTGGCAAGAACAATTTACGTTGTTATGGCAGGCGAAGGGGGCAATTAATTACCAAGCAGCATGAAGCCATGGAAAAACATACTATTGTGGGTCTTATCCTTCATTCTGACGGCAGGGTTTGCAGTTTACCAGCGTGTTACAGGCCCCACTTACCCAATTGACGGTTCGCTTACTGTTCAGTCAAAAGAATTGCACTACCGCCTCCCGCGATCATCAAGCGGCTCCGACGATGAACTAGTTAAAATATATGCCCCGCATGAAAAAATAAGCGGAATTTTAAGCTGGAAAAAATTTGTTACAGGCAGGCATGAGCAATTCAAATGGCATTCAGAAAAAATGCACCGGAAAGGCGATACATTAATCGGCAGAATCCCGGGACAGCCGCCCGCGGGAAAAATAATGTACAATATCACCCTAAAC
Organism: uncultured Hyphomicrobiales bacterium; assembly: GCA_964577665.1. Lineage (GTDB taxonomy): Bacteria > Bacteroidota > Ignavibacteria > Kapaibacteriales > UBA2268 > CAYVTD01. Next base: position 4,081 of record CAZOBD010000065.1, on the reverse strand, counting down.
ACCGGCGGTATAGAGTTCCGGTTAAGCGAGGAACCCGTTATCATCCGCTTTAAAGGAGAAGTGCCGGATTTCTTTTTGGTTCTGCACGTGATTCTTATTTTTGCCGCAATGTGGATTTCAATGAGAACCGGTCTGCAGGCTCTTTTTAAGGGAGAGAATGTTTACAAATACACGCTCTGGACAGTTGTTATTCTATTCATCGGAGGGTTAATAATGGGTCCAGTCATTCAAAAATATGCTTTCGGAGCATTCTGGACAGGCTGGCCCTTCGGACATGATCTCACGGATAATAAAACACTTGTCTCATGGATTATGTGGGTTATTGCATTGTGGAGACTCAGAAAAAATCCGAATGCCAAAGGCTGGGCGCTTGCAGCGTCTATTGTTTTGATTGCTGTCTTCCTTATCCCCCACAGCTTACTCGGCAGTGAACTCGATTACACTCAGGCAGAGTAAAATTTTCCTTTTCTAACGCCGTTATTTATTCCAAAAATTTCAACAATACTTTATAAGGATTAAGATATGAAACTAATGTTCATCTGCGCTCTAATGCTGATTTCATTTACAGGCGCTTTGAAGGCTTCATCTGACTCCCTCACAACTGCCGATCAGACAGCCCGCGATTTCTTGCAGGAGCTCGGTAAAGAAAAATTTGAAACTGCATATTCTTATTTTGACGATGCCGTAAAAGCACAGTTTTCTATCGAACAGCTCAAAGGTCTGTGGGAAATGCTGAAAACGCAGCACGGCGCTTTTGAAAGCATTTCTGAGATAACAGGTAAAGATTATGCCGGAAGCAGGCTCGTTTTCGTAACGGTATCCTTTAAAAATTCATTCGTAACATTCAGAATATTTTTAAACACAGAAGGAAAAGCCGCCGGTTTTTTTATAGAGAATACCAGCCCCAAAAAAGAATATCAATATCCCGCATATTCAGATACGAGCTTATTCTTTGAAAAAGAGGCGGTGTTCGGTGAAAAGGGTTGTAAGCTGCCTGCCAAAATGACCATTCCAAAAGGAAAAGAGGAATACCCCGTAGTCATACTCGTTCACGGTTCGGGACCTCATGATATGGACGAAACAATAGGACCTAACAAACCTTTTGCGGATATTGCAGCAGGTCTGGCTTCAAAAGGCATAGCGGTATTTCGTTACGAAAAAAGAACTAATGCCTGCCCGGAAAAATCGGGAAAAGAGATAACCATAGACATTGAAACTGTAAATGATGCCGTATCGGCAGTGAAATTCGTAAGCGAAAGAGATGAAATCAACGTGTCGAAAATCTTTCTGCTCGGGCACAGCCTCGGAGGATACGCAGCGCCGAGAATAGCCGCAAAGGCAAATCTGCTCGACGGTATTATGCTTATGGGGGCTAATCTTACACCTTTGGAAGACCTCATAGTTATTCAGAGCGAATATCTGGCAAAATTAGACAACAATTACACCGATGAAGAAAAGCAAAGAATCGAGCTGCTAAAAAAACAGGCAGAAACTGTTAAAACCGCTTCTTTAAGCCTTTCAACTGTGATTGATTCACTCCCTCTGGGAATACCTCCTTCATACTGGCAAAGCCTTAAAAATTACAAACCTGCCGAAACCGCCGGAAAACTTAACATCCCGATACTAATTTTACAGGCGGAAAATGATTATCAGATATCACTCAGTGAGTTTGAAAAATGGAAAAAAGAACTAAAACGAAAAGAAAACGTTGAATTTATTTTGCTGCCGGGACTCAACCATTTGTTTATGGAAAGCTCGGCAGAATCCGGTCCAAACGAATATTTCAAGGAGGGGCATGTTTCTCCGGAGCTGATAAATGCAGCAGAAAAGTGGATTTTAGAGCACTCAGAATAAAAAAATTTTAAAAAAGCATTGAAACTCTGCGATATTTTCATTATTTTTGATATTTGTAGGTATTTGAAATAAAAACGGCAGAAAAAAATGACCCTGCAATATTTGTATTTTACAGTTTTAGCTGTGCTTGCCGTAGCAAGCGCACTCGTTACCATTACGAATAAAAATCCCGTGGCTTCGGCTGTGGCTCTTATCTTCCACTTTTTTATGCTGGCGGGCTTGTATTTAACGCTTCAGGCGCAGTTTGTCGCCGTAGTGCAGGTGCTCGTGTATGCGGGAGCTATCATGGTGCTTGTGGTCTTCGTCATCATGCTTCTTAATCTCGGAAAGGAAATGGAGCTTCAAAGCGAGGGATTTGATACACGAAAGATTGTTGCAGGCTTGTTTGCCGCTGTTCTCGTCGTGGAGTTCTTAGCTGTTTATATGAGCGTAAGCCTGCACAAAGACTTTATTACGGAGCACTCCGTCGAGCAGGGCACTATAGAAGCTATCGGAAAAACACTGTTTACTAATTATCTCGTGCCTATTCAGGCAATCGGAATTCTTCTGCTGGCGGCTATAGTAGGAGCGGTGATTTTAGCTAAAAGAAGACTTGACTGAGGATAAAGCAGATTTTTTAAAGCGGGTTCAAAAAAGTATTACATTGCTTTTACCTGAAAAAATGTCTGTAGATTGAAATATTTTTAATTAATATAAAATACTGAGTGATTATGTTTAACGCAGTACCTCTTGAATACTATCTTGTGCTTTCGGCGGTTTTGTTTACCATCGGGACTGTCGGGGTTCTTTCAAGGCGAAATGCCATAGTTATATTCATGTCCATCGAGATAATGCTCAATTCGGTGAATCTCACTCTTGTTGCATTTTCGCAGTCGCTGGGAAATCAGGCAGGACAGATTTTTGTATTTTTTATCATGTCGCTTGCAGCAGCAGAGGCGGCTGTCGGTCTGGCTATCGTTCTGGCAATTTACCGAAAGAAGAAAACTGCTTATGTTGATGAGGTAAACCTGCTGAAGTGGTAAAAAAGTATTAGAAAAGAAACTTTTTTCTGGCAAGCGCCACCTATTAATGTGAAGAAGATAAAAAGCTGCTGCTTTTTCCGGCGCAGTTTTTGTTCGGCAATAGATATAATAATAATAAATAATTGAAAAGAAAATAATTACAAGAAAATACATCTTAAATACAAAAAAATTTGGATTTTGATGTTTCCTGTATTAAATTGTAAAAAACAAAGAAAATTATTTACCATAAAAAATGAGAGGACAATTTATGAGAAGTAGAGACAGAAAGCCCTTTACAGGCATTTTTTTCGCAGCGCTTGCGGCGCTGGCGCTTTTTACCGGCAATGCTTTTGCAAGTGATGCTTACGGCGAAATAATAAAAACGAAGACTTTCACCCTCGGTGAAACCGTAGAACTCGACTTAAATACGAGTATGTCTGCCGCCGAGCTTAACCTTCAATGGTACAAAGACGGTGAAATGCTTTCATATACAGGCAAACACTTCCGCAAAGAAAACGCTGTCTTTGAAGATGCAGGCATATATACGGTTACTTATGATTTTTGCCACGCTTCCCACAAGAAAAGCATCATCGTAGTGGTTAATGACATTAATCCCGCCGGCGAAGATCTTGCAGGTGAAGACGGAGAAAAACCGCTGAAAGGACTTGAAAGTTCTGCTCCTAACTATGGTTTTTCGCTGATGCCTAACGAGCCTAACCCTTTTGAAGAAAGTACGCTTATTAGATTTGCAGCCCAAAAGGAAGGACCTGTTCAGATTTCAGTTGTGGATATGCTTGGAAACCGTGTTGCAGTTCTTTTCGACGGAAATATAAGTCCGGGCATCCATCAGGTGGAATTCTTCCCCGGCGACTATAATGTTTCATCAGGACTTTATTACTATACATTGACCGCCCCCGGCTTCAATGACAGCAAGCCTATGATGATAGTAAAATAATTCTTTTCGGTTTTTAATTTAAAGCCCTTCTTCTAATCGAAGAAGGGCTTTTTTTCTTATTATTTCAGATTCAGATGTCCAACATCTGCCAGATGTTGGACATCTTTTTCTTGCATACAGTGCGTCCCCTCCCCAATAGGTGATTAAGGGGTGTGTTCCTCATTCGTGAGATTCTGAAACAATACTGAAACAAGCTTTCGGCACAGGGACAGAATGACATTTAGCATCTCATTCCCAAACTCCGATTTGGGAATGTGCTTTTCTTTCAAAA
>CAZOBD010000064.1:0-21755 GCA_964577665.1 uncultured Hyphomicrobiales bacterium | reverse complement strand
GTTAATAAGCAGGAAAATTTCATTACATAACACCTGATATTCATTTCAATAGAAACATCATAGGTTACGTTATGAAATAATTTAATTTCGATGCAAATAAAATTCTCTTCTTTTTTGTTTTTATATAAGAAAAAGAAGAGAAATAGCGGTATGATGAAAAGGATTTTCTGTTAGATGATGCTAAACCGCTGTTTCTGAAAGTTTTGCAGAGACAACTTTGGAAATTCCCTCTTCCTGCATGGTGATACCATACATAGTATCGGCGGCTGCCATTGAACGCTTGTTGTGTGTAACGATAAGAAACTGGGTTTCCTCGGAAAAACGGCGGATAAGCTTGATAAATTTGTCGATATTGCTGTCATCCAGCGGCGCATCGACTTCGTCAAGGATGCAGAAAGGGCTGGGCTTTACGAGATAAATGCCGAAAAGCAGTGCAATAGCGGTCAGAGTCTTCTCGCCGCCTGAAAGCATGTCGATTGCATGGGGCCGCTTGCCCGGAGGCCTGGCGATTATCTCGATATTTGCTTCGAGCGGATTCCCCTCGGCAAGATGCAGGCTCGCCTCGCCTTCATTTCCGAAGAGAGTTTTGAATAAATCTTGGAAATTCTTCTGTATATCGTCGAAAGTTTCCAGAAATTTCTGCTCTGCCGTTCTGTTTATCTCCTCGATTGTCTCCTGCAGGTTCTTTTCAGAGTCGGTAAGGTCTTTCATCTGCTTTTCATAGAAGTCAAGACGGTTTTGCTGCTCCTCAAATTCTTCGAGGGCAAGGAAATTGACGCTTCCAATGGTGTTCAGCTTTTCTTTTAGGTCGAGAAGTTCTGTCTGAGAGTCGTCAAAATCGAAATTTCCCGGCAATGGCGTGTTGTTTTCTTCCAAATTTATTTCATGCTTTTCCTGCACTTTTGAGAGAAGATTTCGCCTCTGCGTTTGATGCTCGCTCAGCTCGAGTTCGAGCTTGTGCACGTTGTCCACACTTTCGCGGTAGCTTTCCCGAAGGCGTTTCAAGTCGTTAGAATAGCTCTGCACCTGTTCCTGAAGAGAGTCCAGCTCTTCTTTAAGAAATTTTCGTTTGGCTTCCGCTTCTCCGGAAAGTTTTTTTATTTCTTCGAGTTCTTTTGTGAAACGCTCGATGTTTTTAGTAAGCTCGCTGACGGTGGTTTCTGCATTATGATATTCATCTTTTTCCTGACGAATTTTGTTCTGAGCATTTAAAACAGACTGTTCGAGCCTTTCAACTTCTTTTTCCATATTTTCGAGTTCGGATTTGAGCTTAACGGCTTTCAATTCAGACTGGCGGGTAGAATCTGCCCACTGCTCATAGTTATCTTCAGCCTCGGAAAGGTCTTTTTTTATTTCAGCGAGCTTTTCATTGAAAATTTTTAAATCATTTTCTAAAGCGCCTAGTTCTTCAGCGGAAGAAGTATTTTCTTTTTCAATAGACAGCCGCTCTTCTTGGAGGCTTTTGCTGTTTTGCTCGAGCAGGCTGATATTGTTTTCTATTGATTCGCGGCGGTATTTCAGCTTAGAAAGCTCTTGGGAGTTCTTATTTTTTTCGGATTCTTTACTGCGTAGTTCGCCGTTCAAAGCGTTGATGTTAATGTTTGAAAGTTCTTCTTTAGTTTTTGAGAAAACATTTCTTTCAGCAGTAATATCCTCTTGAAGGGCTAAAATTTCTTTTTTAAGTTTTTTAATTCTTTCCCTCTTTCCAATGGTTCTTCCTTCTGTTTTAGTAACGGAACCCCCGCGGTAAATACCTTCTTTTCCTACAAGTTCACCTTTTAAAGTTACCGCTCTTTCCGCAATTTTTTCCTCAACAGCTTTAAAAGCATTTTCAATATCTTCCACAATTAAAGTTTCTCCGGTAATTGCCCTGACAGCGCTTCGAATATTGTCATCCACGCGTATAATCTCTGAAGCCCATCCGTAAAATCCGTTTCCTTCGGGTGCAGCTTCGGGAGGGGGCATTTCGGGTATCCTGTCGCGGCACAGGAAAGAAACTTTGCCCTTGTCGTTTTGCTTTAAAAGGGCAAATGCACTTTCGGCATCGTTTTTATTATCCGCCACGAAAAAATGCGCAGCTTCGCCGAGAGCAGCATTTACGGCAAGACGGTATTTCTCGTCCGCTCCCGCCAGCTCGGAGAGTAGAGTTTTTTCGCCTGCCGGCTTCCAGTTCTTTTCTTTGAGGAGATATTTTGCAGTTTCGCCGCTGTCTATCAATCCTGAAAGAAGTTCGAGCGAATTCTTTTTGGAATTAATCGTTCTGTCAAGTTCGTTTATCCGGCTTCGCTGCTCGTCGAGAAGCCTGTTCAGTTCTTCTTGGCGCCTCTGAGCATGCTTAAGCCTGTCTTCTGCATCTTTTATTTCGCCTTCCAGTTTAATATCAAGCGAAACCTTTTCCTGAAGAGAGTATTCCAGTTCTGAAATTTCTTTATTCAGCCTTTCGATATTTTCAGAATCGCTTTTTATCTTACGGTCAATGGACTCCTTTCTTTCAAGAAGCCTTCTTTCACTTTGTTTCAATGATCTGATGCGGTTTTCAACAGATATTATCTGCTCATTTCTCTGATTAACATGCTCTCGGAGTTCCGACAGCTTTTTGTATGCAGATGCTTTCATTTCTGAATTTTCATCTAATGCTTCACCATTAGTGAAAATTTCCTTTTTTATATATTCAATATTATGCCGGGTTTCCTTTAAGTTTTGAGTTGTGGAAGATATTTCCTGATTAAGATTCTCTATCTCGCTGTTAATCCTTCTCTGCTTTTCGCGGCGGGACTGCACTTTTTCCTGAGCAATGGCAATATCTTTTGTCTTTTGTGCGGTTTGCCGCTCTAATTCAGTTTCGCGGTCGCGTGCTGCAATGTACTCTTTTTCGAGTGCGGAAGATTTTTTCTCAATTTCGGAAAGATTATCTTCGCTTTCTTTTACCCTCAGCTCTCTTTCTTTTTTTTCACTCTTTACCTTGGAAATCTTCTCTTGTCTTTCATTGAGATAAGCATTCTCCTGCTGATATTTAAATTTTAGAATATTTAAGTCAACTTCCTTATGCTGTTCCATAAGTTTGTTGTATCGCCGGGTTTTAGCAGCTTGTCTTTTCAGAGAATTGACCAGTTTTCGCACTTCTGATATGATATCTTCCACGCGGGTCAAGTCTGCCTGTACGTTCTGAAGTTTGCGGTTAGCCTCTTTGCGCCGCAGCTTGTAGCGTACAACACCTGCGGCTTCTTCAAAAAGACTGCGCCTTTCCTCCGGCTTGCCGCTAAGGATAGCTTCTACCATTTTCAATTCAATAACTGAATATGAATTAGCCCCCATGCCGGTATCCATAAAAAGGTCGGTTATGTCCCGGAGGCGGCACTGAGTGTTATTCAGCAGATACTGGCTGTCCCCGCTGCGAAAAAGCCTGCGTGTAATCGTAACTTCGGTATATTCAAGCGGGAGTTTGTTTTTATTATTTTGAAGTGTAAGGGAAACCTCAGCCATACCAAGCGGTTTTCGAGTCTTAGTGCCGTTGAAAATCACATTTTCCATCAAATCGGAACGTAAGACCGCAGTTTTCTGCTCGCCAAGCACCCATCGTATAGCATCGACCACATTGGTCTTGCCGCAGCCGTTGGGGCCTACGATAGCGGCTATCCCTTCGGATAGGTTGAATACAGTCTTTTGAGCAAAAGACTTAAAACCTACTACTTCAAGTTTAGAAAGATACATCTATAATAACAAATAATTAATCATTTTCATATTTTTGCAAACAACAAATTTAAGAAATTCATCGGCATTTTTCAAAGTTGGAAAGAAAATAGTTTTCCACATTCAGTTGGAATTAATTGCGGCTTTTTAATAAAAGTCATGTTGCTATGGAATTTGTGTCAAACGCTGGATTGACATTCTATACTTTTTAGAAAGCTATTGGATAATTTGTAATCACACCGTTTTTCTGTATCTTAAAACAGCAGAGCCGACCGTAATGAATGCCATAATGCAAAGAATGTAAAACAAATCTTTCACTTCCGAAAAATCGGAACCTTTCAGGAGCACACGCCGCATTATTTCCACAAAATGAGCAATGGGATTAGCTTTTGCAACAGTCTGTGCCCAGTCTGGCATACTGTCTAAAGGAGTGAAAAGGCCGCTCATCAGAATGAATATCACTATGAAAAACCATGAGATAAACATTGCCTGCTGCTGAGTTTCGGTTATGGTGGAGATAAACAAGCCGGCTCCGAGTACGACCAGCAGGTAAACCGATCCCAATGCAAATAACAACGGTATATTTCCAATGTCCGGAAGTTGGAATATCAATTTTGCAAGAACCAAACCGAAGCCAAGCTCAAACAATCCGATTATCCAAAAAGGTATAAGCTTGCCGAGCAGAAACTGATATTTTTTTATGGGAGTTACGTTAAGCTGTTCTATAGTACCTATTTCCTTTTCTCTTACAACGTTCATAGCCGTTAAAAACATGCCAATAAACGTTACCAGCACCACCAGAATGCCCGGCGCCATGTACTGCTTGTAATCAAGCTCGATATTGTAAAGGTAACGCTCTTGTATGTTGATATATGGAGCATGAGTCCTTGGAACTGCATAGCTGAAATCAGTCAGAATATTTTTATTGAATGCGGCTGTTACTCTGGCGGCATAAGACTGCATAATTCCCGCGGCAGAGCCGTCTTCAGCATTAATTATAAATTGTATTTTTGATGTTTCCGCTTTCAAAATATCTCTTTCAAAATTATCAGGAATAATCAGAGCCATTTTTGCTTTGTTTTTATCTATGATTTTTTTAGCTTGTTCTGATGATTTTGCTGTGCTTGTAATCGTGAAATATTCTGAATATTTGAATTTTTCTACGAATTTTCTTGAAAGAGAAGAATAATCGAAATCCACAACGCACAATTCAACATTTTTGATTTCAAGAGTTGCGGCGTAACCCAGAAAGATTAGCTGGACAATGGGCACAAGAAATATCATCGGCAGCATCTGCCTGTTCCTGAAAACGTGCAGAAATTCCTTTTGAAGCATAAATATCAGCGTTCTCATTTTTTTACTCCAGTCTTATTTTAAAATTTTTCAAAGCCGCAAGCAGAAATACCAGCATCATTCCAGCTAAAATCAAAGTTTCCACCCAGAAATACTCAAGGTTAACTCCTTTCAACATAATGCCTTTTATGATAATTAAAAACCATTTTGCCGGTATCAAGTTACTGATTATCTGAAGTATCACGGGCATATTCTCAATAGGAAAAACAAAACCCGAAAGAAGCATAGTAGGCATTAAAAGACCTGTCAGAGCTATCATCATAGCAGTCTGCTGTGTCTTGGCTATTGTTGAAATTAAAATACCCAGAGAAAGCGCAGTTAAAATAAAAAGGACAGTCTCAAAAAAGAGAAGCAGGAAACTGCCTTTAAAAGGTATGTCAAAAACAGTAATTGCCAAAACAAGTACGGTCAGCGCATTTATAAAAGCGAGCAGAAGATAGGGAAGTACCTTGCCTGTAATTATCACTCCCGGTTTCAAAGGAGAAACCAGCAGTATTTCCATAGTGCCGGTTTCTTTTTCACGTGTAATTGCAATGGATGTCATAAGCGCTGAAACAAGCATCAAAATAAAAGCGATAAGCCCCGGCACAAACATGTTGACGCTCCTCATTTCGGGATTATACAGCATTTTTACTTCCGGTACTATCAAAACTGCCGCATCGGGTGAAATCGACCTGTTATAATCGTTAATTATCGTCGAAGTGTATGAGTTCAGCAAATTTGCAACATTTGGATTGCTGGCATCGTTAAGAAGCTGAACATTTGCAACGCCTTCTTTAAACAGTCTGAAGGCAAAATCCGGTTCGAAAACAATAACCTGCTTGACTTTTCCCGCACGAAAGTCATTTTCAATCTCATTTTCATCGCTGTAATATCCTTTCAGATTATAATATCCTGATGAAAGGAGTTTATCGCTTATCTCTTTTGTAACGTAATCTTTCGATTTGTCCCATATCCCGACTTCAGCTTTGCGGATTTCCGTACGTATGGCATAGCCGAAGAGAATTACCTGTATAACAGGCATTCCGAAGAGCACAAGCACTGTGCGGTAGTCCCTGAAAATGTGATATGTTTCTTTAATAATGAATTGTATGAATGCCTGCATGGTTCATTTATTTGTTTTTTTTATTTACAGATGTCAGACACCTTTAGGGTGTCGGGCATCTTGCTTAAATAATATTTTCCTTGAAAGTTTTTTGTATCATAATTGTTCATCTGTTTATTCTTACTTTCCGCTGCCAGATGTCCGACATCTTGCTTAAAGGCATTTCGACTATCGCTCAAAACACCGCATTACGCTTTGCTCCAGCCGGAATGACATGATAAACCTTTTTCAGAATTTTCTATCCCCAATTTCATTTCTTTCTCGCTAATTTCACAAAAACATCATTCATACTGTCTGCACTGAAGTCTTTCTTCAAATTTTCCGGCTGGTCGAGAGCCTCTATCCTGCCGCTGACCATGATAGAAACACGGCTGCAATATTCTGCTTCGTCCATGTAGTGAGTAGTTACAAAAACGGTTTTTCCTTCTGAGGATGCTTCGTAGATCATATCCCAGAAGCTGCGGCGTGTAATAGGGTCAACTCCGCCGGTCGGTTCGTCCAGAAAGACAATTTTCGGATTATGTATGATTGCTATTGAAAAAGCCAGCTTTTGTTTCCATCCGAGAGGCAGTGACTCGACAGGTGAATCCGCAGAGCCTGTAAGCTCCAGCTTTTCTAAAAGGTGCTTTGTTTTCTCTTTGATTTCCTTGTTTGATAGCCCGTAAACCCCGCCATAAAAACGAATGTTTTCCGCGACAGTCAGGTCTTCATAGAGGGAAAATTTCTGGCTCATATAGCCGATGCTGCGCTTGATTTTTTCAGCCTGCCTGTAAACGTCATATCCTGCAACGCTTGCTTCTCCTCCGCTGGGCTTCCAAAGACCTGTAAGCATTTTCATTGCGGTTGTCTTGCCGGCGCCGTTAGCTCCCAGGAATCCGAAAATCTCTCCTTTTTCCACTTCAAAGCTGATTTTGTTCACCGCAGTGAAGGCGCCGAATTTTTTTGTCAGTTTATCTGCTTTAATTACGAGTTCCTTACCCATTTTTATCCTTTGTCAGCATTTTTCGCATAAAGGCATCCTCAATACCGGGTTCGATTTCTTTAATTAAAAAATCGCTGATTCCATTATTTTTAAAATATTTTTCCATTTCTTCCAAATCCGCTTCATCATTTTTGTCAGTGTAATGAAACATATCCCCGAAAGGGAAAACAGAATGTGTATTCTCATATTTTCTTATAATTTGAAGCAATTCGTATTTTTTTGAAGTGCTGATACCGTAAAGTTTTTTTGGAAAATCACTGATTATTTCTTTCGGCGCAGCCACTCCGAGAAGCCTTCCGTCCTGAATGAGTGCCACCCTGCCGCAAAGGCTTGCTTCGTCCATATAGGGCGTGGAAACAATAATGCTGATACCCTGACTGCGGAGCTTTGCAAGCATTTCCCAAAATTCCTTTCGGGAAACGGCATCCACTCCCGTGGTAGGTTCATCGAGAACAAGCAGCTCGGGCTTGTGTATAAGCGCGCAGCTTAGGGCGAGCTTCTGTTTCATTCCCCCCGAAAGTTTACCGGCTTTTCTCTTTCTAAAAGGTTCAATCTGATGATATATATCTTCAATCAGATGATAGTTTTCTTCAATGGTTGTGTCAAAAATTGAGGCAAAAAACTTCAGATTTTCCTCGACTGACAAGTCCTGATAAAGAGAGAATTTGCCGGGCATGTACCCGAGTTTCTTTCTCAGCTTCTTAAAATCAGCGGCAGCATCGAGTCCCAAAACCTCCACAGTACCTTTGTCCGGCAGAAGAAGAGTGGCTATTATTCTGAAGATAGTTGTTTTTCCGGCGCCGTCGGGACCTATTAAGCCGAATATTTCATCTTTCTTTACCTGAAGAGAGATATCCTTTACGGCTTTAATATCTCCGTAGCTTTTGCTTAGATTATTTATTTTGATGACAGTCATTACTTAACTAAAAAATTTAACTAAATAAATTAACCATACGGTTAATTCAAATATATGACTTTCTTCTCATAAAAACAAACAAAATATAAAAAAATAACATTAAATATTACTTTATCTTGTATATATCTGAACTTTTAAACTTAATTATATGAATTTACGTCTAATTTTTAAATTGTGAAAAAAGATATTGACGGATAAAATATGAAGAAGTTTACTTTCTTTGGATTGCTCAGCCTCTTTCTTATAACGAATATATCGAACGCTCAGTTCGGCAAAAACAAAGTCCAATACCAGGATTTCAAATGGAAATTCATAGAATCGCGGAATTTCGACATATACTTTTACGAAGGTGGACAGTACCTTGCCGAGTTTACAGCCATCGAAGCAGAAAAAGCGCTTACTTCGATAGAGCAGACTTTGAATTACAAACTTCCCAAAAGAGTATCCTTGATTGTGTACCAGACCCATAATGAGTTTCAACAAACTAATGTTATTGCTCAGTTTATGCCGGAAGGTGTCGGCGGAGTTACTGAGCTTTACAAAAACAGAGTTGTAGTACCTTTCCAAGGGAATTTTTCGCAGTTTCGTCATGTAATCCACCACGAGCTTGTTCACGCCGTTTTAAACAATATGTTTTACGGTGGTACTGTGCAAACAGCCATTGGAACAGGCTCTTTGAACATTCAGTTTCCTCTGTGGATGAACGAAGGCTTGTGTGAATTTGAAAGCAACGGCGGCTACAATACTCTGACAGACATGTTCATGCGGGATGTTTCGCTCAGCGAAAACCTCAAAGGACTGAAGAATCTAAACGGCTATTATGCTTATCGCGGCGGTCAGGCATTTTACTGGTATGTCGCTGAAAATTACGGAAAAGAAAAAGTCGGCGATCTTATAAACCGTCTTCGTATTTTAGGCAATGTTGATGCCGCTTTTAAAAGTGCTTTCAATATGAGTTTTGATGATTTTTCAGATAAGTTTGAACGTGATTTTAAAAAGTATTACTGGCCTGATATAGAAAGATTCACAAACCCCGAGGAATATGCCGACAGGATAACGGATGCACAAGAAAACCGTACCTTTTACAACTCCTCTCCTACAATATCTCCCGACGGCAAAAAAATGGCATATATATCGGCGCCGAGCGGTATTTTCGGAGTTTATATTCTTGACTTAGAAAAAAAAGATGCTGAACCCGAAGAAATAGTCTCTAGCTCACGTATGAAAGATTTTGAAGATCTCAACATTTTAACGCCCGGTATTTCATGGAACCCTCAGGGCACAAAGCTGGCAATATCCGCCAAATCAGGCGGAGTAGATGCCGTTTACATTGTAGATGCCGAGGACGGCGATTACGATAAAATGACTTTCGGATTAAAAGCAATTACTTCGGTAGTCTGGTCTCCCGACGGAAAGAAACTTGCTTTTACCGGTTCGCGAGACGAAGGCAGCGATATTTTTATTTACGACTTTCAGTCAGACAAAATTACTAATGTTACTAATGATGTTTTTACAGATGAAATTCCTACCTGGTCATCCGATTCAGAAACAATTTATTTTATTTCGGACAGGGGAGATAATTTACGCGGCAGCTTTACTCCTGATAATTTCAAGATATGGGATTATGATTACGAAAAAACAGATTTATATTCAATAAACATAGAGTCGGGAACTATTGAAAGACTAACCGATACTCCCGAATACTCAAAAACCTCCATCGCGGTAAGCAATGAAAACGATAATATTCTTTACACATCAGATAAAAACGGTATATATAACGTTTATGTATTGGATACTAAAACACTTGAATCCGAACCGCTTACCAACTCACTTACAGGCGTAAGCCAGATATCCTTATCACGAGACAGTAAAAAACTACTGCTTACTACCCAGATAAACGGCGCTTATGATATTTTTCTTATGATGTTTCCATTTGACAAGAGGCTGGATAAGGATACGCTTCCTAAGACAAAGTACAGACAGGAAATAGAAGAAATCCGCAGGACATCGGAATCAATATCCAAAATTGCCGAAGAGGAAATTTCTGAATCCCAGGATGGAAAGGAAATGCCTGATTACGGCGAATTTGAAATTGAATTTTCGAGGCAGGAAGTTGTGCAGCCCAATCCCGATGCACAGGAAAGAGATATACGCAGGGTAAGTGCGGCACAGGCAGGAGTTACCCAGGATACTTCTTTTATCGTTAAAGATTACAAAATAAAATTCACTCCTGACCTAATACTCGGCAACCCCGGATACAGCACTTATTGGGGTTTTCAGGGGGTAGCTCAAATGCTTTTCAGCGATGTGCTCGGCGACCATCAGATATATTTCCTTGCCAATCTTCTGATAGACCTGCGGAACAGTAATTTCATGCTGTCATACCGTTATCTGCCCGAGCAGATAGATTATGCAATTACAGCATACCACAGGGCGGGATTTGTAATCCGTCAAGATCCTTTGATACCAAATACTAATTCACTTTACCGCTTCCGTTATTGGGGAGCTTCTATGTTTGCCAGCTACCCGTTTGACTTTTTCAACAGGATAGAATGGGGATTAAACTGGATGAACACTTCAAAAGAAAACACCGAAAATGCCGATGAACCTGACCAGTCGCAGATGCTTTTTGTGCCCGAGGCAAGGTACGTGCATGACAACGTGCTTTTCAATCAGTTTTACAGTCCCGAGCGCGGAAACAGGTATTTTCTGAAATTCATGGGCGTGCCGAAATTCAGCAAAGACGGCAGAGGATTTATGACTGCCGAACTGGATTACAGGCATTATTTCCCTATTATTGACAACTGGCTTACTTTTGCAGTCCGCGGAGCAGGAGGCTCAAGTTTCGGACCTGATCCTACGAGCTTTTTCTTAGGCGGACAGGAAAGCTGGATAAATGCTTCTTTCAAGAACGGCTACCTTCCTTTTGACGATCCTGTCGATTTCGCATTCATGCAGGTTGAAATGCCTCTGCGCGGCTGGCCCATTAATCAGATAAGCGGGCATAACTACTTCATTACAAATATTGAAATGCGTTTCCCCATAATAGTTGCCGTTATGACGGGTCCGCTTCCAATTTTCATGCAGGGCTCTCTGTTTTTTGACATGGGTGGCGCTTGGGATGATACCTTTGTCGCGGCTGTAAAAGATCAGAACGGAAATCCGAGAGTTAACGACCTGCTTATGAGTACTGGTGTCGGTATCAGAACATTTTTACTTGGTCTGCCTCTCAAATTTGATGTGGCATGGAGAAACGAATATACAACTTGGTCAAAACCTTATTGGCTTATTTCTCTGGGCATGGACTGGTAATCTTAATCTACAATCATCATATTTGTAATTGAGTATCCTTCAACATTAAGCCGGTAATAGAAAACATTTCCTGCCGGTTTAAGGTCCCCTACATTTACAATGCAGCTTCCTTCGTTTCCGTTCCACATCACGGCGCGGGTTAAGTCTGCGATTTCTTCTCCAAGCAGGTTAAAAAACTTGAGATTACAGTTTTTCTGCATTTTTTTGGGTACTGTAAACTTTATTTCCGAAAGACTTTCTACCGGATTTGGAATATTTTGGTGAAGGCTTACCTTCGATAAAAAAGGCTTTTCACGGACTGATACCGGAGAATTATATGCCTTCAACATCAGTCCTGCCGGCTGATTGATGCCGTCAGTGATTATGTTCATTGAAGCTATGGTCTGAATATAATCGCCCGGATGTGCAGTTATTCTTATTTCTGCATATTCTCCAGGTGCAGCGGATTTATCTATCAATTCAGCTGAAAAGTATTCGTTGTTCTGAGGATTGATACTCACTCCGAAAATATTTATTATAGTATTACCTGAATTGTACACATATACAGACGCTTCATCAGATTCATTCGTATTTGTCAGGTCAAAAACCAAAGAATCGTTTATAACAATCAGGTTTCCCTGTTCTACCTGCGGCTGGAACGATATTCTTTCCATAAGCGCGGGAACGTCAATAAATGGATTTCTGTTGTTTTGAGCCTGCTCAATCCGGTCATTTCTCTGCTTTTCATAATCATCGGGAGGGTCGAGCCTTGACCATTCTTTTAATAGGTCTTCCTGAGGAAAGATGTATTCGATTTCTACATTGCTTTCATTGCCGTATCGTGCTGCAAAATATAACATGCTGCGGGCAATATCCCCCTTTTTTTCATCCCTCACTTCAAAAACGGTATGTCCTTCTCCGTCTGAGCCTAACTTAGAACCGCCCTGCTGCCATGTGGGACTTCCTTTTATAAAATCGAAAGGATAACTGGCTCTTTTGCTGTTCGCTATTGTTAAAGTGGGATAAATGTGATGAATATCTGTTTTTTCGGGGGCATTGCCGGCGCCTTTGCTCTGGGGCCAGACATGTTCTGTATTGAAGTAGCTGTCATCAACGGGACGATGCTGAGTTTCAAATTTCGAAGCTGTGTAAATACATTCCACTACCCCGTCAATATTGTCAACATTTGCGTACATTGCCTCGCGGGCATCGCTGTAAGAAAGCACAGTCTGCCCTTTCATAAAATCAAAAAGGCTTTCGAGAAGGCCGCTTCTTTCTAAATCATAAGTAAATGAATAACTTTTATTTGTAAGTTTAGCGCTGGCACTAACAACAAGGGGAACTGTAAAGAACGATTTCCCCTGCCGGCATGTAATAAAGACTTTAGTTTTGTATGCCATATTTTGCTTCGGGGTAAACTTTATTTCGATTTGCTTTGAACTGCCGGGAGGAATATTTTTATCTTGAGGTAATACTATTTCTACTCCATCGTATTTCCAAACTCCAATATCTTCAATTATTTCCATAGGAACATTCTGCTCAGGATTTGTTAAACCGATTTTCATGGTAGAAGTACTTCCGGCTGTTACTTCACCAAAATCAAGAGTATCCTGATCGAAATACTCTCCGGCAAGTATTCTCAAAGGCATTATTCCAATAAAAAGGAGTACCGGTAACAAGTTCTTTAATTTCATAATTATTCAGCCATAGTTTTCAATACAGCTTGCAAAGATAAGAAATAACTGTTAAGTTAATGTGAAGATACGGTAAAGAATATGTGAGGAAGTGATTAGTTTAATGAATGTGTATTTTTCTTTATTAAATTATGTAAGAAATTTCATTCTTTTGGAAAAATCTCTTACTTTTTGAACAATACTTTTTTTTATTTCATTCCATTCAGTTTCGATAAACATTTTCGGCATAGGATAGCCTTCAGCATCATTAAAATAAACCAATGCTTTATGAAGATGGTAATCGCTCTGAAGATATATGCCGTATTTTTTATTGTAAAAAACAGAGACAGAATCAAGTTCATACAGCTTAAGCAAAAAGTATAAATCAATAAAATCCTTTTTTGAACCTCTTCCGGATATAGCCTGCATCTTCATCAAAAAAATATCCAGAGTTGATGCTATTTTCAGTTTATGATACACAACAGGCTCCTGTATCAAGGAATAAGGCACTTTAAAAAATGAGATTTCCATATCATCTAACATGCAGTGGAGGATATTGTCGGTTCTGCTTATCAATCCCACTCTTCCAATTTTTTTTATCTCGTTTAATACAAAAGAAGAATCAAACTTTTCTTCAGTAAAAATTTCAAAATCATAAGATTCACGATGTCCAATCTGAAGGGCAAGTCCTGTACCGCCGGCTAAATAAAAGCTGTTTATCCAGTCAATATTGACGAGAATATCAAATACTTTTTTTTGAGTTTCGGGAAGTACTTCTGTATGGAGTTTTTTATTCACTATACATTACTTTCCAGTAATTCCTTGTTAGATCATCAATTTCTCTGTGAGTGTCAATCAAATTAAGCATAAAATCTTTAGAAACATTATCTGCGAGAAAGCGCAATGAAAAGTTATTACCAAATGTTAGAATCCTCGATGCAATAAACTCCTTATAATCGTCCCAATACAGCTTGTCAAAATCGACATCCCAGAAAAGGGGGCGCATTTCTTCCGGCAGTTTGGTTTTCTTTGTCTTGTTTTCAGGCATAATATTTATTCCTGTTTATTGCAGTTTCTTATTATTAAAAAAAGGATAAACAGGCATTTAATTTTACTTTTTTCATTAATTTTTTTCAAATAGCTGCTTTTCTTCGCTTTCTTCCGCCGGTGGAAGCTCCAGCGCTTCAATCTGCGGCAGAGCCTTGCCCATAAATGAATCTAAAGCGCCATACATGTTCGTCGTGTTTGTGATTACCATATCAAGATGTTTCTCACGCTTTTTCCAGATCCTGTTCATAGAGTTTTTTTCCGTATCAAGGTCAGATTTCAGTTCCTTAAAGGCGTCAATGATATTCTCGATGTAATTTTTAAATTCCGTACTGGTTAAAAATTCATAAAGGAGTTCAATTTTCTGTCCCTTGTTCTGCTGGGTCATCTTGTATTCGTAAAGATTAATCAGGCTTTCCCGCAGTACGTGGGAGAGTTCCGCCGCATAAGTAAAGGAAGTTACCCACACACCGTCAATCCTGTCAAAATTTTTAATCTCCTGAGGCAAAGCCTGTGAAACAATGACGATTAAATCGCCGGCTTTCTCGGTTTTGTCATTTTTTGCCTTTTCTAACCATGTGTTTTGCCAGTCTTTTGTTCGTTTCGATTCCCAGACTATTGTGCCGCAGTATTGGCCGTGCTTGTTAAATATTTTTTGAATGACGTCGGCGCCCCGCGCTCCTTTTTTTACTTCTTCTATGCTGTCGGCGGGATACCTGCTTCTGAAAAGCTCTTCGAGCATCAGCTCCTGAGCCTCGCCCTGAAGTTCCATCGAGCCTTGCTCTGCTCTCCGCTTGAAATCGTCGAACTGCTTTTTAAGGCGGTTCATCTGCTCATCTTTTTCACGCAGTTTCAAAGAGGCTTCCTCTTCTTTTTTGGTGAGCTGTTTCATTATTTCGTTTTTAGTTTCCAGTTCGTATTTTTTGCGTTCAAGCTTTAGTTTTTCATCGAGCTTTCGCTCCACTTCCAGTTCAAGGGCTTTTTGCTTTTCGTCGAGTTCTCGGTTTTTACGGCGGAACTCAAGCTCGGCTTCTTCCGATTTCTTTTGCTTTTCTTGAGCTTCTTTCAGGCGGTTCAGCAGGTCTTTTACTTCAAGAGCATTTTTTTCTTTCTCTCTTTCGGTAATTTTTTTTCGCTCTTCTTCAAGCTGTTTTTGAATCTGCAGGTTAATGTTTTTTTCTTTTTCTTCAAGCTGTTTTTCCCGTTTAACTAATTCTTCCGTCAAGCTGTTTGCCTCGGAAAGCTGTTTTTCTTTTTCTTCCAGTTCTTTCGTAAGTTTGTTTTTCAGGGCAATGAATTTCTTATTTTCCTGCTCCTGCAAAGCGGTTTTTTCTTTTTCGATTTCTTCTTTATGTTTACGGCTGTATTCGAGCCTTACTTTTTCCTCAATGCTTTTGGAAAGCACTTCGGTCATTTCGATTTCATATCCGCACTGGGGGCATTTGATGGTGTCTTTTGTTTTTTTCATAATTAATTATCCTTAAACATAACTACATAAGCCACTGCATTTTCATCCGTATGAGAAAGAGAAACCAATGTTTCAAACTCTCCGTATTTTTCTTTCATGCCGCCGCTGAGGTCAAATTTCGGTTCGCCGCTTTTTTTATTTTTAATGCCAACTTCCGTGAACTTAAATCCCTGTGTCAGGCCGGTGCCTACTGCTTTGCTGAAGGACTCTTTGGCAGCAAACCGGGCGGCATAATGCAGAAATTTCTTTTCATTAAAAGATTCGCAGTACTCCTGCTCAGTTTTTGTATAAATGCGGTTTAAAAAACGCTCTCCGTATTTTTCTATGGCAGTTTGTATCCTTTTCACTTCTATTATGTCGGTGCCTATGCCTTTTATCATTTCATTTCCTTTAAAATTCAATTTCTGACTTTATCATTTTTCAATTATAGTTATAAAATTTTTGACAAGCAAATATCAATATTAAAATTTTAAATTGATGCTTTTTCGTTATAAACCCGAGAGAAAAAAATGATTTTTAAGGTCAACCAAAAGAATAAACAAAACAAATCTTTTTCATTACATTACCTCTCCTTCACAACTTTATATGTAGAAATATTTGAGCCGCACAAAAGTCTTATATAGTAAATGCCGTTGGGAAACAGCGAAAAGTCTATCGCCAGATTGCTGCCTTCAATTGAATTGTTTTCCAAAGCAATGCCATTTATATCAATTACTTCATAAGACCGGACAAATTCTTTACAATCTGCTTTTAAATATATAATGCTGTTGGTAGGATTAGGATAGATTGTTTCAATTTTATCATCTTCTTCAACGGTAGAGTATCTATCATATTTACCTGATGAAAAACCATCGCCGCACCAGCCGATAAACAAATCTTTATTTTTAGAATAGATAATATGACACCAACCACCTGGTTCACGCCACTCACTATAATATTCATATTCAATTTTATGTTGTATTAAATTTATTACTTTTCCAAATTTACCATCAAAATTTATTAATCTTTCTTCGTTATCAAAAAGAAAAAATTTATTTGTAAAAAGGTAATTATTGGTTGAGTCAATAATTTCATTCTGAATAATATCAAATTTCAATAAGCCAGAATTTGAATTAAATATCGAAAAACCACCAGCAAAATGGAAAATATCATTATTTATATTTGAAAATAGTAACCTTGTTGGATTACTCCAATACTCTGAAGGATTTGAGTTATAGAATTTGTTATGCAGTGGTTTATTAATAATTAATTCCATCGTTTCCAAATCCCATACTTTCATGTATGCCTTTGCATTATTTATAGATGCAAGATATTTTCCGTCTTTTGAAATTGCAAGGCACTCATACTTCCACGGGTCGAAATCGGTTAGATGTTGAACAAGTTCCATTGTCTCATAGTTGTAAACGGATATTTGCCCCCGAGTGATTACATTCGGGAAAGAGCCCTTTTCACCCCATGTCGCTACATAGCAGTAAGGTCTGACAGGGTCAACTACAATTTTATTAAACCACTTTGGAATAGTATCCTGCGGTAACGAAAAGGATTTAATTAATGATAAATCTTCTAAATTATACAAGCCTAAATAATTAGTGTCGGCATTTGCCATGACTAATCTTGTACTGTCCGGTGTGAATTCAAATTGCGAATAAGAGGCGCAATATAATGGGAAGTATTTAATCAGGTCGCCCGTTTCGGTATCCCTGAGTTGAAGCTGACCATCTCCCAAACCGGCTAATACCAAAAAATAATCGTCATCCGGCAAAAATTCCATATCTAGAATACCGCCTGCTTCGTTCACCAAATTCCATCCGAATTTTAATTCGCCCGCATGAGCAGGAAAAGAAACAAGCAGTAAAAACACCGCAGCAAGAAAACTTTTTTTTGTAAACATATAAAACTCCACGGGATCAATTTTCAATTTTGCAATTTACAATTTTCAATCAATTTATCAATGATAAAATTTTCAAAAATACCGCGTCAGGGGTTTAATATTTAATCCCTGACGGGATATTTATTCTTTGGAGAAAATATTACTACAAATATTTAATCCCTTCGGGATATTCCTTGACGGCTTCATCAATTTTCAATTTCTAATTTACAATTTTCAATCAATTTATCAATGATAAAATTTTCAAAAATACTGCGTTAGCGGTTAAATATTTAATCCCTGACGGAATAATTATTCTTTGGAGAACATATTACTACAAATATTTAATCCCTACGGGATATTCTCGATTTCCTGATGTCAGACACCTTGAAGGTGTCAGACATCTGAAAAGCATCGCTTGAGATTGCTTCGTCGCTGGCGCTCTTCGCAATGACGATAAGAGAGCAGAAAAACATCTTAATGATTCAGAATATACCTAATAGAAGTATCAACTGTAAAATAATAATAATACCTCTACGACTAAGCTATTTATTAGATTTGTCTAAAAAATAATATTTATTACATGAAGAAAGTAAAAAAGGCGGCTTCGAATTTTATTCCTGCATTTCTGAATATTGTTGAGAAAGGGGGCAATCTTCTTCCGCATCCTGCCACTCTTTTTGGTTCTCTTGCTGTTTTGGTTATTATTCTGTCCTGGGCGGCATCACTGTTTCATTTATCAGTAAATCATCCTGTAACCGGTGAAGTCATAGAGCCTCTGAACCTGCTGAGCAAAGAAGGTGTTGATAAAATTTTAACCCACATGGTAACAAATTTTACGGGATTTGCTCCTCTCGGCACCGTACTTGTGGCTATGCTCGGAATAGGTATTGCAGAAGGCAGCGGTCTTATTGGCGCCGCATTGCGAATGCTTGTTCTTTCGGCGCCGAAGCGTCTTATGACTTTCGTAATAGTGCTTTCGGGTATTCTTTCAAATACTGCCAGTGAAGTCGGTTATGTTTTGCTTGTTCCCCTTTCGGGAATAATTTTTCTTGCCATAGGAAGGCATCCAATTGCGGGTATAGCGGCATCTTTTGCGGGAGTTTCAGGCGGTTACAGCGCCAATCTTCTTTTGGGTACCATAGATCCCCTTCTTGCAGGTCTTTCACAGGAAGCTGCCAGGATTATTGATCCGGAATACTTGGTTAATCCCGCAGCAAATTATTATTTTATGTTTATATCGGTGCCTATTATAGCCTTGGCTGGAACATGGGTAACGGAAAAAATTGTAATACCCAGACTCGGCAAATATGAGGGTGATGAAAAACCCGAAGAAATAAAAAAGCTTAGTATCTACGAAAAGCGGGGGCTGCGATATTCTGTTATTTCAACTGTCGTGATAACAGTAATTTTGCTTGCAGGTTTGATACCTGAAAACGGAATTCTGCGGGGTGAAGGAGGAGACATACTTCATTCGCCGTTTATGGACGGAATAGTAGCTATTATTTTTCTAACTGCCGGGATTATGGGCATTGCATACGGAATGGGAGCAAAGACTATTAAAAACGATTCCGATGCTATGAAAGGTATGGCTAAATCTATGGAATCACTGAGTGCGTATATAGTCTTGGTCTTTTTCGCATCGCAGTTTGTAGCATATTTCAACTGGACGAATCTCGGAAAAATCTTTGCAGTAGAGGGCGCACTTTTTCTGCAGGCATCAGGACTTGGAGCAATTCCCCTGATGATACTATTTATTCTATTTGCCGCTGCAATAAATCTCAGTATGGGCAGCGCTTCTGCAAAATGGGCGCTGCTGGCACCTGTTTTTATACCGATGTTTATGCTTATCGGATATACACCCGAGTTTATTCAGGCTGCTTACCGCGTGGGCGACAGTGTCTCTAATATAATATCTCCCATGATGTCGTATTTTGCTCTTATAGTTGTCTTCTTCCAGAAATATGATAAAAAAGCGGGCATAGGCACGCTTGTTGCAACTATGCTGCCATATACTTTCATTTTTCTGATTGCATGGATAATCCTATTAACCTTATGGATTTTACTCGGGATACCCGTCGGACCTGAAGCACCGATGCTGTTGCAGGATAAAGGTATGTAAATTAAAAATTATTGATATTTTCTGTAATTCTAAATAATTTTCTTCAATTTTTTTCGTTATAAAATATTATTTTTAATTGCATAGGATACAAAAACGAAAAAAATTGGACAGAATTATTTACGGAGTTTGCAAATGACTGATATTAATGAAATTAATGAGCGGATAAAAGAAGAAAGCGCATTTATCGATCCACTTCTCAGCGAACTGAGGAAAGTAATTGTCGGGCAGAAAAAAATGGTAGAGCGATTGCTGATAGGACTTCTTTCAAACGGACATATCCTGCTGGAAGGCGTTCCCGGGCTGGCTAAAACACTGGCAATTAAAACTCTTTCTCAGGCTGTTGACGCAAAATATTCCCGGATTCAGTTTACTCCGGATTTGCTCCCTGCTGATTTGGTCGGCACAATGATCTACAACCAGAAAAATCATGAGTTTACTGTCCGGCGCGGTCCCGTTTTTGCTAACTTTATACTCGCCGATGAAATTAACCGCGCTCCGGCGAAAGTTCAGAGCGCTTTGCTGGAAGCTATGCAGGAACGGCAGGTAACAATAGGCGAAGAAACTTTTATTCTGGAAGAACCGTTTTTAGTAATGGCGACGCAGAATCCTATCGAGCAGGAAGGCACTTACCCTTTGCCCGAAGCGCAGGTTGACCGTTTCATGCTGAAAGTCGTAATAAACTATCCGGAAAGAGAAGAAGAACGTGCGATTTTAAAAGCTAATCTCCTGCATGAATTTCCAAAACCCTCCAAAGTCATTAAACCTGATGTAATTTTAAAAGCCCGCGGCACCGTAAAAGATGTTTATATGGATGAAAAGATTGAGAATTATATTCTCGACATTGTTTTTGCAACCCGCAAGCCCGCTGAATTCAATCTTGATAAACTGCAGGCACTTATCGCTTACGGAGCTTCTCCTCGCGGCAGTATCAACCTTGCTCACGCCGCCAAAGCTTACGCCTTCATAAAAAGACGCGGCTATGTAATACCCGAAGACATTCGTGCGGTTGCACATGACGTACTCCGCCACAGAATCGGTGTTACTTATGAAGCAGAAGCCGAGAATGTTACCACTGAAGATATTATCAACGAGGTTTTGAATACCGTGGAAGTACCGTAATGAAATAAGTAGTGAGAATTTGCATGGGCAGACCTGTGTGTCTGCCCATTAATACCATAAAGTCCATAATCAAGGAATTGCAAATTTTAGAAATATCCCTACCTCACAACGCTGAACTGCCTGCTTATATATTTTCCGCCGTTTTCGATAACAATCCTATAAACTCCCTGAGAAAGATTGGAAATATCTATGCTTTTTGAATAACTATGATTGCTTCCGTTGTTTGATAAATCCATAACTTCATTTCCTATGCTGTTAAAAATTTTAATAATATTTCCCGTATTTCTTTTACTGCCAAAAGAAATTTTTATTAAATCATTAGCAGGATTCGGAAATATAAAAACTTCTGCTTCTGCAGGAGCAGCTAAACTTTGTGCAGTAGATGATGCTTTGGGCAGTATCTCAATTATTCTGTCGTCATTTTGAGCAGGCGCGCCCCTGCCGTCCCGGTTCGATGTAGAAAAGAAAATTCTGTCCTGCGGAGATATGCAGATGTCTCGCAATCTTCCAAATTCATTGACAAATAGATGGTTTTCTTCAACTACACTTCTGCCGTCGCCGCTGAGCTTCATTTGCACTATTCTGGCAGCTTTAAGATTTACCATTAGTAGAGAATAATCCAGATCAGGGAAGCGCAGCCCCTTGTAAAAATCAAGCCCCGCAACTGCCAAAGTGGGTGTCCAGGCCGCAATCGGCTCTTTTACGTTATGCTCCTCGCAAAAAGTTTCTTCGCCTGGGCTGTCGCAAAAGCCCATCACATCAGGCCAGCCGTAATTCCTGCCCTTTTCGATGATATTTACCTCATCGTCGCTTGCAGGACCATGCTCGGAACTGTACATTATGCCGTTTACAACAACTAAACCCTGAGGATTTCTGTGTCCCCGGCTCCAGACAGGACTTTCGGGATCGGGATTGTCATCGGGAATACTTCCGTCGAGATTCAGCCGCAGAATTTTCCCGTTGAGGCTTTCAATATTCTGAGCTAAAGATGCATTTGCAGCATCTCCCGTTGTCATAAAAAGCTTATTTTTATCGTCTATCCAAAGCCTGGAACCGTCGTGAATGGAAGCGCCCGGGATATTTTCAAGTAAAATTTCGGGATTGACGAGTTCTCCTTCCGAA
>CAZOBD010000063.1:0-21879 GCA_964577665.1 uncultured Hyphomicrobiales bacterium | reverse complement strand
AGACCCCACCCCTGCCCTCCCCAAGGGGAGGGAGCAAGATCGTTGAATTCCCTCCCTTTGGGGATGGTTAGGGTGGGGCTTAAAATAAACAGATGAAACCTCCATGATAAGAAAATCACACAAGGGAATGATTTTTTGAAATGTTATCCCAGTTTTGAAGAAATCAGCTCTGCTATCCTCAGCGCCTCGGCGGCTTCTTCAGCGCTGACGGCAACAGGCGAATGGTCCGTAATTGCTTGGATGAATGCTTTTTGCTCTTCTGCTATTGCATTGACTCCTACAACTTCAGGCTTTTCAAATATGATTTTTCTATTGCGGGTACCTGCTTCTATTGTGCCTAACATGGTAGCAGGAACTGTGTTTTCTGCAGGATTGAATTCTCCGTCCATCAGGCGGTAAACTTCCACGTCCTGCATACCGAAGTCAATTGAGATATAAGCGTCTTTCTGAAAAATACGTGTTTTCCTCATGGGGTGTGCAGAAATGCGGCTTGAAGTCAGATTGGCAACCACCCCGTTTTCAAAAGTGATGCGGGCATTAGCAATATCAAAAGTGTCTGTAAGCACTGCGACTCCGTTTGCATCTATTTTTTTGATTTTTGATTTCACCAGCCAGAGCATTATGTCGATGTCGTGTATCATCAAGTCTAATATAACACTTACGTCAGTTGCACGAGGCTTGAACTGGCTCAGGCGGTGGGTTTCTATGAAGAGCGGATCGAGCTTGTAATTTTTCAGTGCATTCAGAGCAGGATTGAATCGCTCTACATGTCCCACCTGCACAGTCAGATTTTTCTTCTTAGCCTTTTTAATAAGAGATTCAGCTTCTTTGAAGGTTGCCGTAATGGGCTTTTCAATAAAGAAATGTACGTTATTTTCTATACACTGAAGCGAAATGGGATAATGCTCGCTCGTGGGGACTGCTATGGTAACTGCGTCGGAGTTCTTTAAAAGCGAATCAATATCAGCAAATTGTCTGCAATTGTTTTCCTCGGCGGTTTTAGCCGCTGTGTCGGGGTTTATGTCATAAACACCTGCAAGTTCGGCATTCTGCCGGTTTTTCCACAAACGGGTATGGATACTGCCAAGATGTCCCGTTCCAATAACCGATATTCTCAATTTTTTCATAAATTTTAGATTATACTTACAAAATAAGTCAAAGTTAAGAAAAATAATTTTTATTATGGAAATTAATCTTTTTACTGTAATTGAAGGTGGAGAAGATTAAACTCTCAGAATCTCAATTTCCCTGCTGATGCGAATCGGCTCCATTAAAAAATATGGTTCAATTTTAAATGTTTCATTGAAACTACAATACATGAAACTTCCGAAAATAGAAAAGAAAAAGTTAAGATTGTCATTCTGAACTTGTTTCAGAATCTTAGTCTGTAGTGATCATCATTACTTGAGATTCGGAAACAATACTGAAACAAGCTTTCGGCACAGGGACGGAATGACAAACAAAATTGACCTATCAGATGTTTTCTCATCTCATTTCTTAATATCCAATCTGACCGACCTTGTAAACCATACCGGGCAGATCCTTGATAAAAAAGCCAGAAGCATACCTTGATACGCCTGCAATTCTATCAATATTTATGTCATGACGAAACCCAGTCTTTTGCAGCATGTGTACCAAATCCTCCGTACAGACATTTCCTGCTGCTGTTTTTGTGAAAGGGCATCCTCCCAGACCCCCGAAAGCAGATTCAAGAATGTCAACTTCACATTCCATGGCAGCGAGGCAGTTTGCCATACCCATCCCGTATGTGTTGTGGAAATGAGCGGCGGTTTCGACTTCCTTGTCCAGTTCCTTCACGGCAGTAAAAAGTCTTTTCACCTGAGCAGGATTTGCATGACCGGCTGTATCGGCAAGGCTAATATTTTTTATTCCAGCGCTGAGATAGTTTTTTACAAAACCAAGCACTTTCTCCTCCGAAATTTTCCCTTCAAAACCGCATCCGAAAGCAGATTGTACCGATACCTGCACTTTTTTTCCCGCAGATACCGCATCTTTAGCCATTTTGATTATTCTCTGCAAAGCTTCTTCACTGCTCATGCCCGTGTTTTTACGGCTATGCGTATCGCTGGCAGAAACTCCCATGCAAAACATTTCTACACCGCAGTCCATGCCGCGCTCCATTCCTTTTTCGTTTAGAACCAGTCCTGAAAGAATTGTATTTTCAGGCTTGTTTTCCGGCATGTTGAAATGCGTAAATAGTTCATCGGTATCTGACATTTGCGGCATTTTTACCGTATGGACAAATGAGCCGAGCTGAAGTATATCCACACCTGCCGCAATCAGACTCTCAGCCCAGTCAATTTTCGTAATAAAAGGCACGGGTTCAGATTCCATCTGCAGCCCGTCTCTCATGCCTACTTCATGTATTTTTACATTTTTCATTTTCTTTCCTGCATCATTTAAAAAAACTAACTTAATAAAAAAACCTTAAGTTATTAAATAAAGATTATATCGTAGATTCATCCGTGTATTTTAAACCCAACCTAACCCCTGACGTTACCCGAAAATTTCAAAAAAGGGATAAATGTAGGGGCGAACCTGCGTGTTGGCCCGTTGAACTAAAAAAAAGATCCCCCTAACCCCCTTATAAATAAGGGGGAAAATATTTTGTCTTTTCTCCCTCCCTTTTTTAAAAGGGAGGGTCGGGGAGGGATTCCCATAATTCGGGCAATGTCAGGCTTCGGGGGTACGTCTAAAATGACCTCGGAATTCGGGAAAAAAAGTATAATACAAATTCACACGGGGGGGATGATTGTTTGGGAATAACAGATGAAACCGAAGAAAGAGTCCCCCCAACCCCATTATAAATAAGGGGGCTTTAACAATAGTGCTACATCCATTACCTGTAAGGGAGGAAGCATAACAGAAGGAAAAAGATGTCCGGTATCTGAAGCGGAAAGGAAATAAAATCAGTGAATTATCAGATTAAGGAAACGGGAGTGAATATTCAGTCTTTTTCCTTTTTTGTCGATTATATCGAAGTTAAGGAAAGCTCTTCCCTGCATCTGAGGTACAATAACAGGAACACTCAGAATTACAGGCTCTTCTTCGGTTAAAATCTGCGGGAAAGAAATGCTTTTTTTAAAAATAGTCCGCTTGAATGCATAATCGCTCCATATATATCTTAAGCGTAGAGAATCAATATCTTTCAAAGATAAAGCAGGATCATATATTTGAAAAGGTATTTCTATAGTATCTCCTCCTTTAAATCTGTATGAAAAAATATCGTATCCCGGGAAAATCTGCAGTTCGGATACTTCTTTTCTTCTTATCTGCATAGAGTAAAGTTTTCTGACTGTTTTGCCTTTAGGAATTAATTCGAGCAGTTTTAACCCCTTGAAGCAAGTATCCTCTTTAATAAATGAAACCTTAATTTCAATCTCATAATATTTGTTTATCTTCTTCAAAGCCATTTTTAAGTCTCTCGAAGGAGAAATTAATATTTCTTCTTTAATATGAAAACCCGGTTTTAATATGACAGATTTTTTAGTTTGAACTACATTTTCATATAAGGACTTGTTATTATTTGGAGAAAAATCTATTTTAATATCTTTAGAAAAATATCCCTTTTCCAAAACTGTGTCAAGGATAACACGGCTGTCAAAAAGCAGCCTGAATCTGTTTTTATCTAAATCGTTTTTTGCTTTAATGAAGATGCTTTTAATAGTATCACTTTGGAAATGAGGTATTTTTAATAAAGAATTTCCTGCAAAATTTCCGGGCATAAAATTTTTTCTGATAATGCCTGTAAGCAGGCTGTCAGAAACATCGAGATTGATGTATTTAGGGAGGTAGGGGGACAAAGTATCCCTAACATCAGGCAAATACCACAGAAAATCATTCCCGTCGTGTTCAGAAGCAAACAAAACCGCATTTGTATTAAAACGAGGATAGCCGCTTTCAGCTAAAATGAATGAACCGGGTACAGTGTCCTTAGGATTGAAAAATTCCACTCTTAACTCAGGCAGTATATATTGAATCCGCACCATATTGTGAGAACGGTCTAACCTGCTTTCACACCAAAGAGTATCAGGTAAATCGAGATTCTTGACAGTTGAAGCAATTTTGTCGCGCTGAGATACAAAGCTGTTGTCATATCTTATTAAATATACATAGACAGCCAAAGACAAGCCTGTAAAAATTCCGGCAATAAATAATCCGCCAAAAATTGTGTTTTTTCGAAAAAGAAAGGCAAAAGCCAGATAACCTGTAACAGCAAAAGCTGTAAGAATCCTGAAATCCAGTGCCATGAAAACTATTCTGAAAAGAAAGAAGGACATGATATTGTGGTAAACAGAATCGCCCTCCATATAAGAACCGTATTCAGCAGTAACTGCAGCATAAAAAATAAGTGAAATTAATATCGCGGCTGCCGAAAAGTACAAAAATTGTTTTTTTGATAGTCTGCTTAAAAAATAGAGTGATATTGCAAATAAAGGAGCAATGACAGTTTCCGTGTATCTGCCGTAGAAGAACCGGTCGTGCCTGAATGTGCCCAGATTGAATATACCGGAATGATTTACTATGATGAGGGTGCCTGCTGCTGTAAAAACTACGGATAAAAGCAATAGACCTGTTCTTTCTTTAAGTATTTGTGATATTCTGAAATCGTATCTGGAAAAAAGCACAGCAGCGACAAAGACGGTTCCCAAAATGAGCACAAGATTAGTAGAAACCGAAAAATAATAACCTTTGCCCAAGGCATTGAAAATGAATCCCCATAATAAATCGAGTTCTTTCGATACCGCCTGCCAGTCAGCTAAATAGAAATGGGGGATAAGAAATGCCGCGGAAGAAAACAGGAGCAGGATAATATTAATAATGGAAATTCTTTTTCTATATAAAGCAGAAGAAAAAGCAGTGAGAAGAGCGCCCGCTGTAAAAATCGTAAAAAGAAGCATGTCCCCGTTTCTAAAAAAGTATGCGGAGATAAATGCAGTAAAAACACTTAATACAGCCGCTAAAGCGTTTTTACCAAAGGCAAGGAGTGAAAAAACTATGAGTACTGCAGCTGCGATTATTATTAACTTATTTTCAAAAGCAGAGTAAAACTTCTGGGAAACATTCTCCTTTCCAATCATTTTTAATACAAGACCGTCACCGAAATCTAATGCTGCCAAAGTTAATACAGCCATCAGACCTATAACAGGCAGAGCATAATAAAGTTTTATCTTCCCGCCAAACATCAATACTGCAAAGATAAACAAGGCAATTGCAGGAGCAATTACTCCCCGGGCATGAATTGTAAAAATATAAACTGACACAAGTCCGAACAGAAGAATGTTTATAAATGCAGGTTTCTTTAAAACACGGGATAACAGAAGAAAAAACAGGGCAAAAAACGATGCCATTACCGAATCGGTCCATGCGCAGCAGCTTTGCAGCATGTAAGCAGGATAGAAACATACAATCAATGATATAATAAGCGATTTTTGTTTTCCGGCTTTGAAGAAACCATTTAATAAAAAATAAAGCCAAAACAGCATGAGGGGATTAACCAGAGAATTGATGGCAAGTGCAGCTTTATATATCATATCAGGAGAATCGAACAGCCAATATGCAGGAACCAGCAGGAGACTGTAGCCGAAGCTCATAGGATTTGCTCCCGCAGTAAAATGGGGCATCACCCCCTCTCCTGCAATCCAACGAGCAAAACCGAGATAAACAAATTCATCCTCAGTTATAACGGGATAATTCAAACCAAGCGACAAGAGAAAATGCAGCACTGCAAGTAGGAAATATGCCCCAAAAACAACTTTGCGGCTTCTTATAAAATCTGTTATAATTGTCATTTTCATACTATTTACGAAGTCCTGTCATTAATTTAATATCTTTCTTTTCAATTATTCTAAGCGCAAGCATCAAACCAATAAAAAAAACAACAAGTCCTGCCTTAAATATCATTTTCCATATAAGACTTTCAATATCCGGAAGCAAAGATACAGAATAAACCAAAGCTCCAATAATAATTATTAATAAAATTGAGTAATAATCGGGGGATATGCGGTAAAACCTAATTGATAAAAATAGCAGGACAATATTTAAAAGAATATATGTAAAAACTTTTGCTGCTGCGGCGCCTTGTATGCCAAAAAGATTTATTAAGAAATAGGAGAGAGAAAGATTTAAAACAGCCGCAATCAAAAAAACAGCCGCGTAGGTTGTTGATTTCTTTGCAAGCAAAATGCCCTTGCCTGTTATTTCAAAAGCACCTGCAAGCACATAGGCGAGAGCAAGTAAAGGCACAACTTTCCATGCGGAGTAATATTCCGGTTTCTGTGCCATAATTTTTATTATCTCAGGAGAAAACAAAGAAATTCCCAAGGCGAATAAAACAGATATGAACATGAACATATTGCCGGCATTTTTTAAAAAAGCATTTAGCTCTTTTTTTCTATTTTCGAGTTCAAAAGTAATAGGGCTGACAATGCTCTGCAGCGGAATTACTAGAAGAAAACTAACAAGAAGAGCAAATCTGTCTCCGAAGTAGTATTTACCAACAGATTCAATTCCGATAATATGCTTAATGATGTATTGATCTGCGTTTGCGTTAAGAAAAATGCTCAGTGTCGTAACGACGAGGGGCATTCCGTAAGCCATTGAACGTTTGAAAGTTTCTTTGTCAATTTTAAACAATAGGAGTTTCCAAATGTCCGAATACATAAAGAGGATTTGATAAGCATTTGCAAAAAGCACACCCCATATCATTGCAAGGTAAGTAAGATTATGGAAAACCATCAGATACACAACAAGGGAAGCGGTCAGCAGTGCGGATGATATGTGCATAATTACGAATTTAAGAGCTTTCTTCTGCATCTTAAGAAGGTCTTGAGCAATTTCCGAGAGCGGCTGCAGGAAAATGACACCTGAGTAAACATAGATAACATCAAGATAATCCTTACTGTCTAAGATAGCTTCCGCCCAGAAACTACCTGTTAAAGCAAAGACAGACGCAATAAAGATAGAAACCGCGGCAGCAAAGAAGATATTTCCGGAAAAGAGAACTTTTCTTTTTCCAGTGTATTCGGGTGCATAATAAAACCGCACTAAGCTATAACCCGGGGCTGTTTTGGTGAAGTTTAAAATCAGTATGGAAGTTACGGACATAAGAGAGACTATGCCGAAATCACCGGTGGAAAGATAGTCGGTATAAACCGGCAGCAGGATGAAATAAATAAGCTGCTGAAAAAAACTGCCTGCGGAATAGACAGCCCCCTTTTTGAAAAATTCATTCATTCTTTTAGAAAAAACATCCGATATTTCGCTGCCAGCCATAATTATATCATACTCCTGTAAACCTCTAAGTATGAATCAGCCATTTTTTGTAAAGGATATTCCTCCAAAATCTTTTTCCGAGCAGCGTTTGATAAATCGGAATTGATATTTTCTTTTATGCAGTA
This sequence comes from uncultured Hyphomicrobiales bacterium, assembly GCA_964577665.1. GTDB lineage: Bacteria > Bacteroidota > Ignavibacteria > Kapaibacteriales > UBA2268 > CAYVTD01. The sequence goes on along the minus strand of CAZOBD010000063.1, from coordinate 14,458 downwards.
TTCAATTCCTTTTGCCAGATCCTCCGGGCTGTAAGGTTCAGCAAGATATCCGTCCTTTTTATGATTTATCAGTTCGGGCAGAGCGGATGCATTGAAAGCAGCTACGGGAGTGCCGCAGAGCATTGATTCTGCCGTTACAAGCGAAAAAGTCTCATATTTTGAGGGGAGTACCGTTACATCAGCGGCGGAATATATGCGGCTAAGCATTTCCGAAGATTCAATAAACGGGAACCTGATAGTATTAACGGGTAAGACGTTTTTTCGGTACTGTCTTCCGCCTCCCGCCATTAAAAGCATCTTTTTTTCTTTTTCTTTTAAGTGTTTCAGAGATTCCAAAAATATCTCTCCTCCTTTTATTCCCCTCGAAAAAGAATCGGCAATATATAGGATGATCTGTTTGTTAATCGGAAGACCGAGCTTTTTTCTTGATTCACTCTTATCAAAGCGCTTGAATTTATCCGAATCAATACCGTAGCGAATAGTTTTTATAATTCTATTTTTTGCGGTTACACTCCTTCTCGTGCAGTCTTCCATCCATCGTGAAGGTGTAATAAAAGCAATATTTTCAGCATTTTTTATTAACGCGGATTTTTTTCGCAGATTCGTTTCGGCGGTTTTTTGTATCAGAGTGCCTCTGAGCTGAGGACAGTTTCGGCATTTTTCCATATAACCGATACAATCTTCGCTGTAATGGCATCCGCCGGTAACTGCATTCATATCGTGCAGAGTGATAACAACAGGTTTTTTATTTTTTGTAAAGAATGAATGCCAATCAAGAAAATATGCGCAAAAATGTAGATGTATCAAATCTGCCTTTTCGTATAGAGGGTGCTTCGTAACATCAATGCAAGAGCTTGGATTTGTGAATATTTCGTGGTCTTTGTTTTTTCCTGCCATTAGTATCTTTTCACGGAAAAAAGACGGCAGGAAATTAAAATAGTGAACAATAGTTCTTACAAGACTGCTCTTTGAAAAAATGTTTGCAAAAAGATGAATTCTTTCTGTATTGGTATTTTTTATGAATGTCAGCATATCAGATTCAATATCTTTTTTCAATAAAGACTTGTGAAGCATTCTACTCTGACTGCCTGCTCCTCCGCTGTCTTTCGTTGTGATATGCAGTATCCTCATCTGCCGCCTTTAATTATCTTTTTAAGTTTCAAAGCAATAAAAGGAGAGAACAGAAAAATTTTCTTGTAAGCAATATCAGATGCAAGACTAAAAAATACAGGAGGATATTTTTTTTGTGAGTACTTGCGGATAATATATCTGATTTCTTTAAGTCTTTTCATTCCACCCGAAAAAGTCTTTGTGAATGAATATTCTCTTGTATTTGCAACATGAACGGGATTATATTTTAAAATTCCTGCATAACCGGCTCTTATCCAGAAATCCCAGTCCATTGTATATTCAAAAGATTCATTAAGATACCCGATTTTATCAAAAAGTTTTTTTCTCCAGAATGCCGCAGGCTGCATTATCATTATTTTATTATTTATCAATTTTTCCAGACTAAACTCTTCGGCAAATGAAAATTTTTCCTTGAATCTGCCGTATTCGTCTATAAATGCACCGTCTCCGTAAACAAGATCGACATGGGGATTCTCCGTTAAAAAATCAGCCTGAGTTCTAACAGCTCCGGCCATATAGGTATCATCCGAGTTCAGCCATGCTGTTATTTCGCCTGAAGCCATTTTAAATCCTTTGTTTATTGCATTGCTCTGTCCTTTGTCTTTTTCACTTATCCATATAATATTTGGAAATTCTGCTGCGTATTTTTTTATTATTCTCAGAGACGAGTCAGTCGATCCTCCGTCAATAATAAGGTATTCCAAATCTGGATAATCCTGAGATACCACACTTTCTATAGTATGGGGCAGAAATTCAGCCTGATTGTAGGAAGGCGTAATTATCGATACTTTTGGGTAGTTCATTTTAATAATTTTCTAAATGCTGAGGAAGGGTAACGCATTCCGAATCTAATGTCATATTTCAATTTTTCTATCGCTGCCGGCTGTGATAATCTTTTATAATTTTTGGTTCTAAAAATATCTCTAATAAAACTCTTCTGTAAACTAAATACATTTTTATTCTTTTCAAAACCGAGATTTGTATTTTTTGCGTGTATTCGCCATTTTACTAACTTTTCATCCAGAAAGCCAACCCTTCCTCTTTCAGCCCCTTCCAGTAAAAGCTGCCAGTCTGCCCAAATTTCATAATCCTTAATTATGTAAAAGTCCTTTAATACTGAAACTGGCACGACCATATTTGAAAAACCTGCAGCAGGATTGCGATAGGTTATTATTTTTTCTGCCATTCCGGGAAACTTATTTATCATTCTGCCTGAAAAGCGGCAGTATTTGATATAATCTAGATGAGCAGCGCTTTTTTCATTACCCGTTAAAACAATATTCGAAAAAATCAGGCTGAGTTCTTTATTATTCTTTAACAAGTCTATTTTTTTTTCAAGACAGTTAGGGAACCATTCGTCATCGCTTTCAAGAAATGCTGCATATTCACCTGTTATATGTGAAAAGGCTGATTCATAAGTTGCTTTTATACCGAGATTTTGTCCTTTCTGATGTGTAATAAACCTAATGCTTTGAGGATACTTTGCTGCATAAGATTTAATAATTTCACATGAGCCATCCGATGAACCGTCGTCAACAATAACAAGCTGCCAGTCTGTATAGGTCTGCCTGATTACGGATTCAATTGCAGATCCTATATATGGAGCATGATTATAGCTTGTCATTATAACTGTTGTTTCGGGCATTTTCTTTTTTTTACCGCAATACTCAAACAATGACGCAATTTAAAACAAAATTTCATAAATACATAATAGAGAACTTTTTTCAAAGGATTTCAAGAGAAATAAATAATTGTAATAAGTAATGTTTAAAATAAATCATTTCTATCTGATTGGAACACACCTAAGAATCCACTATCAAAAAAATGAAGTTTTTGATGCAGCCTGCCGTTACAGAAAAACTTTATCCGGTTTCATCTGTTTATTTTTTTTTAGCCCTACCCTAACCCTCCCCAAGGGGAGGGAATTTATAATTTTTTCACCCTCCCCTTGGGGAGGGCTGGGGCGGGGACTCTTACGGTTTTTCATCTTTTTTTTTGAATCATATCATTCCGCACTTGCCCAAGGAATCTCACGTATGAGGAACACACCCCTTAATCCCCTCTTGGGGAGGGGACAATTTTTGATTTTCAGATGTCGGACACCTCGAAGGTGTCGGACATCTTGCTTAAATAAACATTACTTTGGGTGTTATCCTTTATCATGCTTGTTTCATCTATAAAAAAAGGACTCCGAAAATTCAAGGAGTCCTTTTGTTAAAATCAACCGGTAAAAAAATTATCTTCTTCTTCTGTCGCCGCCCCTATCGCCGCCTCTGTCGCCGCCGCGTGAGTCGCGTCTTCCTCCGCCTCCTCCGCTTCTGCGGGGTGGTCTTCTTTCATCTCTTTCTTCGTAACCTTCGGGTTTGGGCTGTAGTGCTTTCATGCTCAAACGGTATTTGCCGTCGCGTGAAACTTCCAGAAGCTTTACATCAATTTCCTGTCCTTCTTCCAAAACGTCTGCCACATTTCTCACATGCTCGTATGAAAGCTGAGATATGTGCAAAAGTCCTGTTCTTTTCGGCATAAACTCGATGAAAGCTCCGAGTCCTTCGCGGATTTCTTTTACGGTTCCCGTATAAACTTTTCCTTCTTCGGGTTTTGCTGTGAGTTCGTTTATCATTCTGATGGCTTCGTCGGCATTATCGCGGTCAACGGCAGCTATTAAAACCGTGCCGTCGTCTTCGATATTTATTTCCGTATCTGTTTCGGCGACGATGCTTCTTATTGTTTCTCCGCCGGGACCTATCACGGTACCTATCATATCCTGAGGTATCTGAAGCTGTGTAAATCTGGGTGCATATTTGGAAATATCTTCGTTTGGTTTTTCAATAGTCTTGTTCATTTTTGAAAGGATATGCAGTCTTCCTTCTTTTGCCTGAGAAAGAGCCGTTTTCATAATATCTATCGACAAACCTTCGATTTTAATGTCCATCTGGCATGCTGTAATGCCTTCTTCGGTACCGGCTACTTTGAAGTCCATATCACCGAGGAAATCTTCGTCTCCTAATATATCGCTCAAAACAGCGATGTCATCTTCTTCCTTTATCAATCCCATGGCAATACCGGCTACCGCCTTTTTGCAGGGAACGCCTGCATTGAACAAAGCAAGACTTCCTGCACAGACTGTTGCCATCGAAGATGAACCGTTTGACTCAAGAATGTCGGATACAACCCGTATCGTATATGGAAAATCATTCTCATCTGGAAGCATATTCTTTAAAGCTCGTTCTGCAAGATTGCCGTGACCTATTTCCCGCCTGCCCGGGTTGCCGAACCTGCCTGTTTCTCCAGTGCAGAAAGGCGGAAAATTATAATGGAGCATGAATTTTGAAGTATAGGTGGGAAGCAAGCCGTCTATCATCTGCTCGTCCTGCTTCGTGCCGAGAGTAACTGTGGTAAGACTCTGTGTTTCGCCTCGTGTGAAAAGAGCCGAACCGTGAGCGCGGGGCAGAAGACCTACGTCACATGAAATAGGCCTTATTTCAGTCAATTCTCTTCCGTCGAGACGCTTTTTCTCCTCAAGGATCATGGAGCGCATATATGTTTTCTCGAGCTTGCTGAACACTTCGCTTGTATAAAACTTCAGAGTATCATCACTGTATTCTTCCGTTTCTCCGTATTTTTCAAAAACTGCATCGAGCGCTTTTTCACTAAGTCCTCTTCTGGTTTCGGTGCGTTCATTTTTTGTAGTAACTGCATGGACATATTCATGCATTTCGCCGCCGATGGTTTCAGTAATCAACTTTGTTATCTCTTCAGGTATTTCCAAAGCGGAATATTCCCTTTTTTCTTTATGGTATTTGCCATACAAATTCTTCTGAAGCTGATTTAGTTCTTTGATTTTTTCATGTGCAAACTCAAGAGCTTCTAAAAACTCCTCTTCGCTTATTTCTCTGCTTTCGCCTTCCACCATTGTAATGGAAGTGTCAGTACCTGCTACGTTTATAAAAAGTTCAGAATCCTGAAGTTTTTCATGCGAAGGATTAACAATCAGTTCGCCGTTTATTTTGCCTACGCTGACATGTGAAATCGGACCGTTGAAAGGAATGTCTGAAATCATAAGGGCGGCTGAAGCTCCAACTCCTGCCAAGGTTTCGGGATCTACATCCGGTCCGGCAGAGTAAACTGTAGCAGCTATCTGAGTTTCGTAATGCCATGTTTTAGGAATCATCGGACGAATTGGTCTGTCGATAATTCTGGCAGTTAAAATTTCCGAATCTTTGGGTCTGCCTTCCCGTTTCAAGAAGCCTCCCGGAATTTTTCCGGCAGAAGCTGTTTTCTCGCGGTATTCCACCTGCAAAGGCAGAAAGTCGATATTTTCCTTCTCGGTCTGGCTGGCAGTAGCGGCTACCAGAACCATTGTTTCGCCGCAGGTAACCATAACGGCACCGCCTGCAAACTTAGCAAATCTTCCCGTTTCCAGCGAATACTGATTGCCGCCAAAATTAATTGATACTTTTTCCTGCATAATCTTTTTTCTGTTTTTGTGAATAATTAAAAACGTTAAGAGCCGCTCCGCCGAAAAAAAGATGAGACGGCACTTCCCGCCGTCTCCGCTCTTATTTTCTCAGGGAAAGATCAGCGATAATACGGCGGTATCTGTTGATGTCTTTCTTTGTAAGATAGCTTAGCAGTTTTCTTCGCTTGCTGACCATTTTAATCAATCCGCGTCTGCTGTGGTGGTCTTTTTTGTTTGATTCCAAATGTCTGGTCAAATCTTTTATCCTCTCTGTAAGGATAGCTACCTGCACTTCGGCTTTTCCGGAATCGGAAGCTCTTTCACCGAAGCGCCCTATTAGTTCTTTTTTTGTCTGACTGTCTATCATCAATCGCTCCAAATATAAAATTAATATTTTTTTTTGTATAATTTGCAAACAGTAAATATAACGAAAAATTATCTAATAATAAAAAATTTAAAAATGAAAACATTCAATTTCCCGCATACATAACTTTTTGTCCTTTTCAAGCTGTGCAAGGAAAGACTGAACGCCGTCGAACTTTTTTTCGGGACGAATGTATTTTATAAAATGAACGCAGATGTTTTCTTCGTATATATCCTTGTCAAAATCGAAATAATTAACTTCAAGAGTAGAATTTTCATCATTGGTAAAGGTAGGCCTCCTGCCTATGTTTGCCATCCCGAATACAGTTTTGCCTTCAATTACCGAATAAACGAAATAAACCCCGTTTGCAGGCATCAGCTTGTTTGGCTCGCTGCTTTTAATATTTGCAGTAGGAAAGCCGAGTTTTTTTCCTCTGGCATCTCCTCGCACCACTCTCCCGCACAGGAAATAATAATAATTCAGCATCCTGTTTGCAGTTTCCAGATCTCGGTTTAAAACAGCTTTACGGATTTTCGAGCTTGAAATAATTTCATTGTCTTCTACGTAAGGCGGTACTTTTTCTATAGAAAAACCGAGTTCTTTGCCGATGTTCGAGAGCAGGTTCTCATTGCCTTCTCGGTTTTTACCGAAAAGATGGTCATAACCAATCAGGATTATTCTCATACCAATTTTTTCCCACAAGTATTTTCTTACGAAATCTTCCGGGGAGGTTCTCGAAAACTCAACCGTAAAAGGCATAACAAATGTGTTTTCCACTCCGATTGTTTCAAAGCGGTGCAGGCGCTCCTCTATACTCGTCAGGATATTTATCTTTGGTTTGTTTTTTTTACTGAGAACCACCTGCGGGTGAGGATACAAAGTTATTACAATATGCCGGAGATTGTTATCGCGGCTTATTTCCTGCAGCCGTCTGATTATTTTAAGGTGCCCTTTGTGAACACCGTCAAAAGTGCCGACAGTCAATACAGTATCCTGATCCCTCTCTATTTCTTGAAAGCTCCTGTAAATATTCATTTTTATTTTATCTGTTTATATTTTACTTACCGCTTCAGATGTTCCACATCTGACAAATGTCGGACATCTTTATCCTATTACTGCTTAGTCATTGCGAAGAGCGTAGCGATGAAGCAATCTCCAGCTATACATTAGATTTTTAGAGATTGCTTCGCTCTGCTCGCAATGACATATATTTTTTAAATGATCATCCCATTATGTGTTTTGCCTTTATCATGGATGTTTCAATTTCTCATTTTGCTCAATAATGTCATCTATTGTTACGGCATTTGCGGCGGAGAAATCTCCTACGGCAGTCCTGCGGAGATCGCTCAAATAAGCGCCGCAGCCGAGCTTGCCGCCAATATCTCGTGCAAGAGAACGAATATAAGTGCCTTTTGAACACAAGATTTTTAAACGAATATGCGGCTTTTGGATTTTAAGCACATCTATTTTATGGACTTCCACTAAAACAGGTTTTATCTCGACTTCCTGATTCATTCGTGCATATTTATAAAGTCTTTTGCCTTTTACTTTTTTAGCTGAATACAGCGGGGGTGTTTGCTCAATCTCTCCGGTAAAAGACTGAACGGCAGTAAATATTTCATCATCGTTTAGATGATCAAAAGGCTTAATATTCTGCTCATCTGCTTCGGCATCGTCTGTTATTGTGGTAGCACCAAGTTTGATTTCAGCTTCGTATTCTTTCTGCATATCCTGAAATTCTGAAAGCCGTTTGGTACCTCTGCCAAAACCGACAATAAGCAGACCTGTTGCCAAAGGGTCGAGCGTGCCTGCGTGTCCGATTTTTTTTATGTGTGTAATATTTCTGAGCTTTGCTATAACATCAAAAGACGTCCAGCCTTTTTTTTTGTCGATAAGAGCAAAAGCTTCGCCGGTGGTGGCTGTTTCGAGCCATTCCGGAAAATCGAGTAAATTTTGATTAGTCAGGAGCATGATGAATTCTTCTTTATTCGTCATTTTTTCTTTCGCGGTGCTCCTTTTTGACGCTGTCCAGCAGTTCCTGAATATGCTCCATCCTGTCTAAAGTGTCATCGAGGTAAAACCGCAGCTCGGGGGTGTATCGCAGACGGGCTTTCGAAGCTATATGCGATTTTAAAAGTTTTTCTTTATCCTCTAATATGTCCATGAATTTCCCGGGACCGTTTTCAGAATTGAAAACGCTTACATATATTTTGGCAACCTGCAGGTCATTGGACACTTTTACATCCGTAATAGTTACCATGCCGCCGCCAAATTGCTTTGCCAGATCATTTATGGGCTGAGCCAAAATTCTTTTTATTAGACTGGATATTTTTTCTGTTCTGATTGACATATTTTTCAAAAATCCTTACTTGAGCTGTCTTTTAACCTCAATTACCTGAAATCCTTGAATAATATCGCCGGTATCAAGATCGTTGAACCCGTCGAGCTGGATGCCGCATTCGTAGTTAGTATCTACTTCTTTTACGTCGTCTTTACCGCGTTTAAGTGACTGAATAGTTCCGGTGTAAATAGGAAGTCCGTCGCGCAGAACCCGTACTTTATCGTTTCTTGAAATTTTCCCGCTAAGAACATAGCATCCGGCTATGGTGCCGATACGGCTGATTTTAAAGAGCTTGCGCACTTCAATCTCTGCTGTGATATCTTCTTTGAGTTCAGGCATAAGAAGACCTTCGAGAGCCAGACTGATTTCGTTGATGCAGTCATAAATAATATTGTATTGACGAATATCTACGGTGTCTTTTTCGGCAAGTTTTCGTGCCTGTGTGGTTACGCTTACCTGAAAGCCTACGATAACAGCCTGTGAGGCGAGAGCAAGCATAACGTCGGATTCGTTGATAGCGCCCACTCCTCTATGCAGAATATTAACGCGCACTTCATCTGTTGAAAGTTTTAAAAGTGAGTCGCTGAGGGCTTCCATAGAGCCGGACACATCCGCTTTGATTATCAGGTTTAAATCTTGGACGCCGCCTTCTTTTATCTGCTGTGAAATATCATCCAGAGTTACAAGGCGAGTTGAACGGAACTCTTGTTCACGCTTAAGCTGCTGGCGCTCTGTCGCAATATTTCTGGCTTCGGTTTCCGTGTCGAGCCCGATTAAGATATCTCCTGCTTCAGGCAGTCCGTCAAAGCCTACAACTCTTGCCGGTATTGTGGGACCTGCTTCTTTGATATTTTTCCCTCTTTCGTCAAACATAGCCCTGACTTTACCTGAATGGACACCGGCGAGAAAAGCATCTCCTATTTTTAGAGTGCCTTTCTGAACAATAATTGTCGCAACGGGCCCGAGACCTTTGTCCATATTTGCCTCTACGATAACGCCCCGGGCATTTCTGTCGGGATTTGCCGTCAGTTCTAAAAGTTCTGCTTCGAGAATCACTTTTTCCAGAAGGCTGTCAATATTTAAGCCTTTCTTGGCAGAAATTTCTACTGACTGGTATTTTCCGCCCCAATCTTCTACCAAGATATTATGATCTGCTAACTGCTGTTTTATACGGTCAGGATTAGCATCCGGTTTGTCAATTTTGTTTATTGCCACGATAATAGGTACATCAGCAGCTTCTGCATGGCTTATAGCTTCGACGGTTTGCGGCATAACGCTGTCGTCGGCTGCTACAACCAGGATAACAATATCCGTAGCCTGAGCGCCTCTGGCACGCATTGCGGTAAAGGCTTCGTGACCGGGTGTGTCGAGAAAAGTAATGGATCTGCCGGAATCAATATTTTTTTCTTTCTTTTTATTTTTCCCGGTTGAATCCTCGTCAGCGCTTTCATCCATCAATACACGGTATGCGCCGATATGCTGAGTGATGCCGCCTGCCTCTCCGGCTACTATATTACTATGCCTGATGTAATCGAGCAGGGATGTTTTTCCGTGGTCAACGTGGCCCATGATAGTTACAATGGGCGGTCTTGATTTCAAATCTTCCGGCTTGTCTTCATCTTCTTCTATGAATGACACCGATTTTTCATCATGAAACTCAACATCAAAGCCGTAGTCGTCAGCTATCAACTGGATTGTATCTTTATCAAGCCGCTGATTTATGCTGACCATAAGACCAAGCTCCATACATTTTAGTATGACGTCATTTACCTGCACCTTCATCAAATCTGCCAGATTGGCGGTAGTAACAAACTCTGTAAGAGTAAGTGTTTTTGCCTCGTTTTCTTCTTCTTCGTGCTTCTTGGTCTCTTTTTCCTCACGCTGTTCTTTTTTCTTTTGGCGGTATTTTTGTCTTGAGCCTGAGGAGCCGGTTCCTTCCATACCGGAAATTGTCTTTTTAATCGCTTTATCTACATCCTCTTCGCTTATGGTGTCTCGAATGGATTTGCGGCGTTTTCTTCTCCTTTTCTCGGGCTTTTCTTTACTTTCAGTTTTTTCTCTGGGTTTTGGTTTTTTAGCGCCCTTTTTATCTTGTGCTTTTTCAGCTTCATCTTCGGTTGCAGGCTTGCCTTTTTTTCTTCTTGTGGTTTTCTTTTCCCTTTTCTTTTGTTCTTCGGCAGAAACCAGATCAATTTTGCCGACAATTTTTAAGCCCTTAAGTTTAGGAGCATCCTCGTCAATATCTATTTCAATAAGTCTTTTTTGTTTTTTCCGTTTTTTATGTTTAGCCTTTTCTAAATCTTCAGCTTTTTGCTTTGCATCTTTTTCTTGCTTTTCTGCTGTATCTTCTTTTGCTGCCGGGGGAAGTTTTTCTTTTTTCTCCGGTTCTTCAAGTTTTGGTTTTTCTTCGTGTTCTTTGATTTTTTCAGTTGGTTCTTCAACCTTTTTCACATCAGCGCCGGAAACTTCCTTTTTGATTTCCGAAGCAGGTTTTACTTTAACTTCAGCCGCGGGTTTCTGAGGTTCAGCCGGTTCGGGCTCGGTTTTTTCCTTCATCTCCGGTGCAGTTACGACAGGTTCTTGTGTTTCTTCCGGCGTTTCTTTTGTTTCCTGAGTTTCCGAAATTTCCTTTTCTTTGGGTACTTCTTTTATTGTTTCCTCTTCTGCTTCGGGTTTAGCTTCAGCAGCAAGTCTTTGGGGTTCAGCAGGTACCGGTTCGGTTTTTTCCTTCATCTCCGGTGCAGTTACGGCAGGTTCTGATGTTTCTTCCGGAGGAATCGGTTCTTTTTTCTCAGGCTCTGCCGGCGGGGCAGCTTCTTTTGGTTCCGGCTTTGTAACAGGTTTTTCATCATCCGGTGTTTCCATAGGAAACTCTATGGGAGGAATTTCCTGCTGTTTTTTAGGAAATTTTTTATGTTTTTTAAACTTTTCCTGTTGCTTCTCAAAGGCTTTAATCTCTTTTTTAAATTTATCGTAAACGGCTTCCGTCATTTCCGGGGTAAGGACCGCAGTCGATTTATTCTCGATTTCATATCCTTTGGAAACCAGAAAATCTACGATAGCATCCTTACCGATGTTTATTTCGGAAGCTATTTTAAAAAGCCTTGTTTTTTTGCCGTTTGCCATAAAATATCGCAAATAAAATGATTTATGTTAAAAATATGTTAATGTTACTTTGATTCTTCTTTTTCTTCCTTTTTCTCTGCTTCGGGTATAGTCAAGCTTGCATCACCGGGAATTTTAGGCTCCTGCACCGAATACTCTTGCTTAATGTCAGACTCTATCTTCATAGCTTCAATGGCTTCATCAATGCTTTTTACGTAATCTTCATCTTCTTCTTCCTCGAATTCATAAAGCATGATAGAGCGCATTTCAAGCAGAAAGTCTTTGCTCATACCCTGCACTTGCAGAAGCTCTTCGGGGTCTGATTCTAAAAATTCACGTGCTGTTTCTATTCCGATTTCAGTCAGGTTTTCATAAATATCCCTGCCAAGCTCTTCGCGGAATTCGGACAGGTCGATGTCTTCTCCGCCTTCTTTTATAAGTGTAATTGCATATCCGGTGAGTTTGGAAGCAAGTCTTACGTTTTGTCCGTTTTTACCGATGGCAAGAGAAACTTGGTCGTCAGGTACTATCACCGTGGCAGTTCTTGTATCCTCGGATATGCTTATATCTTTGATTTTAGCCGGAGAAAGAGCGCGTGAAATAAAAAGTTTGGGGTCGTCGGAATATTCGACAAGGTCAATATTTTCATTGTTAAGCTCTCGTACAATTGAGTGTATCCTTATACCTTTCATTCCTACGCAGGCTCCTACGGGATCCACACGATCGTCGAAAGATATTACTGCCACTTTCGAGCGCTCACCAGGGTCGCGTGCAATAGCTTTTATCTGAATTACTCCGTCATAAATTTCAGGAATCTCTATTTCAAAGAGCCTTTCCAGAAAAAGTTCGCTGGCTCGGGAAAGCACAAGCTCCGGCGTGCTTGATGTAGTAGATCGCCGCACTTCCTTCAAAATTGCTTTTATAGTCTGATTCTTCTTGTACCGGTATGGCTCATTGGGAATCTGCTCCTCGCGGGGCAGGTGCATTTCCACCTTGTTGTTGTGAAGTATAAGAATATTATTTCTGCTGACTTGATATATCTCGCCGATTATTATTTCACCGACTTTGTTTATATATTCATTGTAAATATTGTCTTTTTCAATTTCTTTAATCCTTTGTGTCAGATTCTGAAGTGCAAGAGCAATATGCCTTCTGCCGAAACTGTCTGCTAAGTTTTCCAAATTGATTTCTTCTATGAAATCATCTCCGAGTTCATAATCTTCACCTGTAAGTTCTTTAGCTTCCTCAATACTTATCTGCGTTTCGGGATCGTCAACATAATCAACAACCTCTTTCATAAGATAAATCTCGATATCGCCTTTTTCCATGTTGACAATAATCTCAAAATTAGACTCCTGTCCGTATTTCTTCCGCACCAGCATAGAAAAAGTCTCTTCCATGATGCCTTGGAGGAGGTCTCTGTCGATATTTTTATGCTTAGCCGTATCCGTAAAAGCTTCGATTATAAGTTCTTTCGTCAGCTTTGGCTTGCTTTGTTTGCGAGGCATGACTAACCTTTAAAAAATTTTTTTACAAATAATACTTCTGTCTTCTAAAAAAAATATCAGTAACAAAAAATGGGCAAAATGCCCATTGCGAAAATTCAAATTAACAAATTATTTTGTTAACACAAAGCCTTAGTTTATAATTAATTATTTTTTATAATAAAAAACTATAGTCCCTATAATAATATTTCATTTTTAAAATAAAAATTCGCAATAAATAGTCAAAGTTATATGATTAAGAATTAAAAAGAACTTTTTATTTTAAATGGTTCGTATCATTTTAGTAATTCATAGTCGTTAAAGAAAATAAATTATTGTGTTTTTATTTTAAAGGAAAAAGAATGGCTTTTACGGCACCCGATTATTATAATATTGACGAACTGTTATCGGAAGAGGAAAAACTGGTACGCAGTACCGTAAGAAATTTCGTTGAGGAAGAAGTACTGCCCGTAATAGAAAAGCATTATGAAGAAGGCACATATCCGATGCACCTTCATTCGAAAATGGCGGAACTGGGGATCTACGGCATCTTCATACCGGAGGAATACGGAGGCTCCGGCGCCAATTACACTACCTACGGACTTGCCATGCAGGAACTCGAACGCGGAGACTCCGGGGTACGCTCTTTTGCTTCGGTGCAAAACTCGCTGGTAATGTTCCCCATTTTCCATTACGGTTCAGAACTTATGAAAAAAAGATGGCTCCCCCGCCTTGCATCAGGCGATGCTATAGGATGCTTCGGACTGACCGAGCCTGATTACGGTTCTAATCCCGGGGGAATGATAACGACCGCAAAAAAAACCGATTCCGGTTTTCTTCTCAACGGCGCCAAAATGTGGATAACTAACGGCACTTTGGCAGACATAGCAGTAGTGTGGGCAAAGCTTGACGGTACAGTCCGAGGATTTCTCGTTGAAAAAGGAACAGAAGGCTTTACCGCGCCCGAAATGAAAGGAAAACATTCACTCCGGGCATCGGTTACTTCCGAGCTGATATTTCAAGACTGTGAAATACCTGAAGAGAATATGCTCGACGTAAAAGGGCTGAAAGGTCCTCTAAGCTGCCTTACATCTGCCCGCTACGGCATTGCATGGGGAGCGGTCGGCTCGGCTATGGCTACTTACAGTTCGGCAGTGGAATATGCCAAATCCCGCATACAGTTCGACAAACCCATCGGTTCCTTTCAGCTTGTGCAGGAAAAACTTGTGTGGATGCTTAACGAAATAACTAAAGCGCAGCTTATTGCATACCGTCTCGGAAGGTTAATGGACGAGAAAAAATTCCGTTTCCAGCAGGTATCCTTTGCAAAAAGAAACAATGTGGATATGGCGCTTCAATGCGCAAGAATTTCAAGGGACATACACGGCGCTAACGGCATAACCGGAGAATATCCTCCCATGAGACACATGGCAAATCTCGAATCGGTTAGAACTTATGAGGGCACTCACGATATACATACTCTGATTTTGGGCGAGGATATTACTGGTATCCCGGCTTATGTATAGAGGAAACAAAGATGATTAGGGCAATCACTCAAGGGGATGATTGTTTGA
>CAZOBD010000062.1:18365-21882 GCA_964577665.1 uncultured Hyphomicrobiales bacterium | reverse complement strand
TGCTTAGGAAATGAAATAAAATGCTTAGGACCTGAAATAAGGCGTTAAGGAAATAATTTTACTGCAGCAGCGGCATGTATTACACGCGCCGCAGTAAAATTAATTTGTTAAAATAGAGAATTAAGAGTGTATTATATAGCGGCGAGACTGTCAGCGAGCTTTTCGATGAAGATATCTATCTCTTTTTGCCCGACAATAAGCGGCGGAACGATTCTCAAAACCGTTCCGGCGGCGGCATTTGCAATAATATTCCTTTCAAACAGCATTTTGACGACTTTAGCGGCATCGAAATCCATTTCAAGACCCAGCATGAGGCCTTTACCGCGCACTTCCTTTATTTTATCGGGATGAAGATTAAGCATATCATATAATTTCTCTTTGAAATATGCTCCCATGTTTTCGACATGAGCGAGCAAACCGGCGTACAATTCGTCCATGACGGCGTTCCCGGCAGCGCATGCGGCGGCATTACCCCCGTAAGTTGTGCCATGCTGCCCTTTTTCAAAGACAGCAGCCAGATTTTCCCGCGCAGCAATAGCTCCGAGAGGCAAACCGCCGCCAATCCCCTTTGCAAGAGCCGCAATATCGGGTTCAATATTATAATGCTCGAAGGCAAAGAGCCTTCCGGTCCTGCCAGCACCCGATTGAATTTCGTCAGCAGCCAAAATAAAGCCGTATTTATGCCTTAAAACATTGACAGCATTAATAAAAACAGCGTCAGCTTCCCTAATCCCCCCTTCACCTTGTATAAATTCGATGACAACCCCCGCGGTGTTTTCGTCAATATGCAGCTCGAGAGCGTCAGTGGAGTTAAAGTCTATGATTTTAATGCCCGGAAGAAAGGGCTGCATGCGTTCTTTATAGTGAGATTTGTCCATGAGAGAGAGCGCACCGTAAGTTCTTCCGTGAAAACCCCCTTTGAATGCGACAATATCCGATTTTCCTTTGAAACTGCCGTGCCTTCGAATGATTTTAATGATACCTTCGATGGCTTCGGTGCCGGAATTCGTGTAAAAGACTCTGTCGAAGCATGAATTACGGGTAATTTTCTCCGCCAGCAGTACTTGCGGCTCCTGATAAAAGAAGTTTGACAGGTGCATATACCTGCGAATTTGCTTCTCGACGGCATTAATTATCTTCGGATGGCTGTGGCCGAGCGCATTAACGGCAATCCCCGCAAGGAAATCGAGGTATTCTTTGCCGTTTTGGTCGAAAATCTTGCATCCTTCTGCTCTATCCACTGCAATAGGAAGGCGGCCGTACGTTTGAAAGATGTGCTGTTTTTCTCTAAGCATAATATCCGTCATAAAAAAATCACCTCACTGAATGAATTACGGTAGTAACCACGCCCCATACCTCGAAATTCATTTCGGGTTTTATTTCGATGGGATCGAAGCTGCGGTTTTCCGCTATTAAAAATATTTTATTTTTCTTCATGCTCATTCTTTTAACGATAAGTTCGCCGTCGATTACCGCAATAATGATGCTGCCGTCTTTAGGAGAGAGGGAACGGTCAACAATAAGAAGGTCGTCTCCGTGAATGCCCGCATCGAGCATGGAATTGCCGGTTACTCTTACGAAAAAAGTCGCCGCGGGATTATGAATAAGGTACTCGTTAAGGTCAAGACTTTTATCCATGTAGTCATCGGCAGGAGAAGGAAAGCCCGCGGATACCGATTCCAGGAAAAGGGGCATCGGTTTTTTTGTTTTAGTATCGGGAATGTATATCCCGCTTACTTTTGCCTGCTCTGGCACTATTTTTTTTAATGTCTGCATAATTATTTCAATTATATTTATTATTTATCAAGTAATAAAGACTCTTTTTCCGTCGTTTTGTTTTTAATTTCTTTTTTTAAAAGGTCAAGTTCCATCTTGTAAATGCCGAGTTCCTGAGTGAGGAGTTTGTTCTTCTCCGTTATTTTTGAGATAATTGCGGAAAAATGAATCAGCAGGCTGAATATACCGATAAATAAGAGTAAAAAAAGCGTGGCTGGGGGGTAATAAATACCCACCAACTCAGATAAATAATTCAGGGCGTCCCTCCAAATGGAGAAAAAGAGGAACATAATACCTGAGAAGAGCCAAATAAGCGAATACTCTTCCTTTATCTTCTTTCTTCTGATAAGCTCGACAATGAATATCAGCAGAGCGATGCTTGCCGTTATGGCAAGAAACTGCACTTTTCCGGTTATTTCTGTTTCCATAAGTTTATTTCCTGATTCTTTTTCTGATTGAAGTAATAAAAATAGCAAGTATAACTTTTGTCATGTAATAGACAGACCTGAGACCTGAAATTGATGAACGCCCCCACTGCCTTTTTTTCATAGCGACCGGTATTTCTTTTATCTTAAAGCCGTTTCTGCCTAAAAGTATTACCGCTTCGGGTTCAGGGTAATCAGTAGGATATATGCGGCTGAGAAACTCTATGGCGGCGCGGTTGTAAGCTCTGAAGCCTGAAGTATTATCGGTTATTTTCTGCATGATGAGCATTGAATTAAGCAGCTCAAATACTTTTATACCTATTCTTCTTAAAAAGCTGGATTTCCAACCGTCATGCCTTTTTGCAAATCTCGAACCGATTACAACGTCGCATTCTTTGTTCTCCAGAGGCTTAAGCAGTGGCTTTATTTCCGATGCAATGTGCTGACCGTCTCCGTCGTACTGCACTGCGGCATCGTATCCAAAAGCGGCTGCAAAACGGAAACCCGTCTGTACGGCGCCGCCGATACCAAGATTGCAGGGAAGATTGACCACAAAAGCTTTGCTCGTGGACTGTGCAGCCGAAGAAGTATCGTCGAGAGAACCGTCGTTAATTACAACGATATCCCAGTCCGGATTTTCGGCGTAAAGGTTTTCTATCGAACCGGCTATATTTTTTTCTTCATTGTAAGCAGGTACTATTATCAATACCTTCATGTGTTACTTCCCGGGTAGTGAAAAAATGTAATCTTAATTTTTATTATAAAACCATATTTTATTAAATTGCTTAATTAGGTTTAACTTCTATTACAAAATAATTTTATCAATTTAATAAATTTTAAAGAAAAAACAATAAACCAAAAAAACACAATATGAAAAAAACGAAAAAGCGCAGCAGAATCAATTTTCTGGCAGTTGAAAACATCTTTGTTCCAATCGCCCTTGTTTTCGGCATCTGGCTTTCTTTTGCAAATCCCCCTTTTCATTCAAATGATGAAGACCGGCACTTTTATAATATCTATGCCTATGCACACGGAAGTATAAGCGGTTTGAAAGGATTTGAATTTCCAGAAAATCTTGTTAAAATCGTGCAAAGCTATCAGGGTATTCCTTATTTTCAGGGGAAAAAACTAAGCCGCCGGCAGATAGACTATGTTGCCTCGATACCACTAAACCCGGAGGTCAAGGGCAAGGCAAGAGCCACTTTTTTTGGAAAGAATCCGGGATATTTTATGCACGTACCCGGTATCTGGATTGGTTTGCTAATTAATGACAATCCTCTATGGATACAATGGATTACAAGAATAACCGGACTGAT
>CAZOBD010000062.1:0-18265 GCA_964577665.1 uncultured Hyphomicrobiales bacterium | reverse complement strand
CTGATGGTGCCTTATAAAAAATTTGGTAACCTTAGAAACTATGTAATTATTGTGCTTTTCGTTCTGTGCTCATATTTTATTAGGGACACTTACAACAAGTATTCCGGTCCATTGTTTTCGATTTTTGAAAAAAGTAAAAGCGAAAAAACAGTTGCCACTGAATCTGTTAAAAATGCAGATACACTCACGGAAAACATACAAAAGGAAGATGAAAAACCGCCAATAATAAACGACAGTCTTTTTACAGTTGAAAAATACGGAAACGTCGGCGGTATGCAAAGAGATTTTGCCTACGGAGGTAATGTAAATAAGAATGTTGTATTGAAAACCCCCTTTAAATATATCGGCATTTTGATTGATAATTTTATCATGCAAAAAAAGAACTGGGTGGGAGGTCCCGTTGGCAGATTCGGTTATTCCTATACTTTTCTTCCCACGTTTCTCTTGGTGCTCCACTGCTTTATGATAATTATCGTTGCCTTTATTGATGTCAGGAAAGATGTCAATATCGCCCTTTGGAAACGTCTTTTTGCTTTTATAGTAGGTTTGGTAAGCTGCATTATGATCATTTCGGGTTTTTTTGTTGGATTATCGCCCGTCGGGGCACAGATGGTTTTCGGTGTGCAGGGACGCTATTTTGCTCCAATGGTAATTATCATGTCTCTTCTGCTTTACAATAACTTCTTTGAAATAAAGGGATGGCATAAATGGAAGGGTGTAATACTGGGCATATATTCTTCCGCAGTTTTGGCATATACAATATACTTTTTCAACAATACTTTTTACGAGCCTTAAAATTATTTCAGGAATATTCGATTTTTTGCTTATATTATAGCGGCAATTATTTCAACAAATTTTTCAAAAAACATATTCCCGATGAGGAGAAATTGAAATGGCAAAGAAAGCAGACGAACCTAAATTTAAAGAAAACAGCCTCGATTTTCACATCAAAAGCGTGATAGAAGACAAAAGACGTTTCGAAAACGTATTTCAGTCGGTTTCCAGAATGGTACTGGAAGATTCCGAAAAAATAAAGAAGACTACCGTGAACGGCAGGCAAACCTATGATTTCCTTGTCTTCAGAAAAAAAGGCAAGCATATCGTCGGTATGTTCGACGAGATTAACAGCTTCGTTTCTTACGTTAAGGATGCAGCGGAGGGAGGTTCATCCGCAGAGATGGCATTTGTCTTAATTGGCGAGCCGGGAAACGGTAAGACATTCTTCGTTGACTTTGTAAGCTCTCTTTACCGCCAGTTTATAGCTCAACGGGAGAATAAAAGATATACATTTCAGTTGAAAAATCTTGACAAGTTAGAAGGGTATGGCAAAATATCACGGATAGAATCCCAGACTTTTGAAGACCCTATGATACTTGCCATGAACCTTTGCGAGACACGCAGCGAAAACATGGAATATCTTGCCAAGTCAGGCGCCGCCGAAAAGCAGATTGAGGAGTATTACAGAATGTACCGTCCTCTCGGGGCATGCTCGGACTACATACTGAACCAGATAAGGGCATACTGCGGAGGCGACGTGGAAAAAATGAAGGATTTTATTGATATTGTTCCGATTCCAATAAATGAAACGCGGGGTACTTTGACAGGTAAATATGCCGCCAAAGACAAAATTACATCTTCTGCTGTTGACCTGCTCGGAGAAGAATCCATATCAAGGCTTTTAAATATCAGCGATACAAACAATCCCTACCGTTTTGATCTGAGGCGCGGTGCTTTAGCCCGTGTGGCAGGCGGGGGCATCCACTTTGCAGATGAAATTTTCAAAAACAAGCGCGACCTTGTGCAGGTTTACCTCGGCGTCATTCAAAACAGAACCATTGACATCGAAGGTTTTAAATGGCCCATAGACACTTTGATAATTGCAACTTCAAACAATTCCGAGTTTGCGCGTTTTCTGGAAGAAAAAGAACAGGCGCCTATTGTTGACCGCTGCCGTATTTCATATATGTCTCACAATACTAATTACAAACTACAGCAGGAACTCACTCAGTATGCCGTAGGCAGTCCCGAAAAAACTACTTTTACCGGCGAAAAACTGCATATTGATCCGAATCTTAACTATGCAGTTTCCTCTGCGGTTACTCTTACCCGTATGCCTCCTTCGGACAAGCTCACTCCGGTTGAGATGATGAAGCTTGCCGCAGGAGAAGTAGCAGGTGAAAAAAGCATAAAAACTTTAAGCGAAGTCATAAATGACCTTAACAACGATCCTGACATAACAAAACGTTTCGGTCAAAAAGGCATGGGGCACAGGAACTTGGGAAGAGCCATCCAGATTCTGCTCGAACGCAGCGAAACTCAGGAAGGAAAGTGCATGTACGCAGGTGATGTTTTTCCGGCGCTTGAAAGCGTGATTTTGGATTATGTGCAGGACCCTACGGACCGCGTTAAATATCTTAACGATTTAAAAATTGCAAAAGGTCTGCACCGCAAGAACGTAATGACCACTATTTTCAACGCCTACATGGACGAACCTGATGCTATTGAAAAAGACGTAATGAACTATGTAAACATGATTATCGGCATTGACGCAAAGAATCTCGGCTCTGATAAAATCTGGACATACCGCGACCCACAGACAGGCAAGCTCGTTCCTTTGAAGATAGATGAAACTTTCATCAACAGCGTGGAAGACCGCCTCGGTTTGAAAAATCAGGAGCAGAAGCAGAGCTACCGCACTACAATAGCAAAAATTTACGGTCAGAAAATGATAAAGGATCCCAATTATAATTTCATGGATAATAATGATTTGGTCAAAGCTGTTACCGACGTTCGACTTAAATCCGACGTAGCAGGTGCAGGCAGCCTTGTCGGCGCTCTTTCCAACCGAACAAATGAAGAAAACCAGAAACTATACAACCGCATGATAAATACTATGATTAATAAGCTCGGCTACTGCCGTACCTGCGCCCAGAAGACTATTGAGTACTTCTGTACACAGGATGATGCAAATTAATGCGGGGATTTTGACCATGAGATGAATCTGAACCTGATTTTCTTTGATAGTCTCCGATCCTCTCCTGTCCAGAATCCTTAGTTTTCAGAAGACTCTCCTTATAAGAAAGAGTTCCGGTTAATTATTTCAAAAAAAACTGCTCCCATCCACAAAGAGGACGGGAGCAGAGTAATCTAATTACTATTAAAGTCCTTAAACTATTTAATTTACTTAATCACAACCGCTTTCAGTGCGGCAGTTGTTTTGCCGCTGCGGGCAACGATAAAGTAAGTGCCGGAAGAAAGATCATGCGTGCTGAAACTGACTTTATGTGCTCTGCCGGTAAAAGCAGGTTTCATAATGGTTCTTACAATTTTTCCGTTCTGGTCGGTAAGGAAAATCTCTACACGGTTTTTGCCGTCTGACCGGATTTCAATCTCGCCTGTTTCCTTTACGGGATTTGGAGTTAACTTAAGGAAACTTAAACCGGCGGATGGGTTTTCCCAAACGGAGCTTGTACTGCCTTCACCGGTTAATGTAATCTCTTTTGCAGGCTCGTTTTCAGCGTTAGAGCCTATGTATAGAACGTTACTGTACTGCTTGGCTTCGTCAGGAGCAAAAGTTAATTTAATCTGAGCGGTGCCGCCTACCTCAAGTTCTGTAAGGTCGGAGCCTTCGGTAATCGCAAAAGCACTGCCGGGGGTTTGAAGCATTATTGAATTAAACTCGAGTTTTTCCTTGCCGGTATTCTCGATGTCTATGATAATTTCTTTATCAGTTTCGATATTCACTGTACCGAAATCAATTTCATTTCCGACGTTTGTTTTAAGGTAAGGACCGCTGCCGCCGATTTTTGCAACGAGGTCTATGTACATCTCTTCATTTTGAATTGCATTAGAGCGGATATAAATTTTTCCGTTGTATTCTCTTGCTTCAGGCCTTAACCCGAAGCGTACATATATTGGTATTTCGCTCTGGGGCTGTATGTAAAAAGGTACAGAAACAACTTGGGGGAAACCAAAGGTTTCATCGTCATTTTCCACTATTTTAAGCTCTTCAATTTTAAGCTCCTGATCACCAGTGTTATGAAGTTTCAAAGGCATCTCTTTGCTGTTTGGAGGCCAGACGGTGCCGAAATCTATTGTGTTATCGGGGTAGTTTATCTGAAGCTTGGGACCTGAACCCGTACCGCCTATACCTTCCAGCCAGATAATGATTTCCTTTTTATTAATGGCATTGCATTTTATTTTAAACCAGCCTGTGTAGTCCCTTTCTTCCTGCGGTGTGAAGCGGAATTTTACAGTGTGGGTATCCTGAAAATTAAATGTTTCCTGCTTCCCGAGGATTTCACCCTCCAGAATTTCAAAAGCATCTCCGTCGTTTGCATCGATGAAAGCTTCGTCAACAACCATCGGCTGATTTCCTATGTTGGAAAAGGAAAAATCTGTTTCAACCGATTCTCCGACTTTTACGGTACCGAAGTCAATGCTTGAGGACTCGAAACTAATAACGGGACCTTCTTCGGGAACGTGCTCCATCAGCCAGTCCAGTCCGAAGCGGAGAGTATATTCCCGGACGCCTTCGCCGCAATAGTACTCAACTCCTTTACCGAGATAAATGATCCTTCCGTCGCCGAATTCCGCTCTGGAGCCTGTCAACGTATCCGTCAGAAAATGGGTTGATTCGAGTCCTGTCCAGTGCATATAGGGCATCGCGCCGCTTTCATCTTTTAAGAAAAATATGTCAAGATGCATCGTTATTTCTTTCCGGAGAGGATAGAATTTAACACCGGTGTTCTCAATATACTCAAAATTGCAGTTTATAAGCATTGAATGAAAAGGATCATTGTGAGTACCTCTCATGTGAAAACCTACCCATGTAGTAGTGCCGCCGGATGTCCAGGAAACAAAATCCGGCTTTGCAGGAACTGTTATTTTGTCAGCCCCCAAGCGGTTATGAATAAAGTCCTGAGCTATCTGTACCCGCGTTTGAGATGAAGCACGCTGGTCAAAAGCATGAAACAGGATAAAATCGCCTATCAGAAAGACTTTTTTGCCTGCGTCGAGCATCTGGTTCATAAGTCCGATTAAGCCCACCCCGCCGTTGGTAGCTATGTTCAGCGGATAATCGCCGAGCGGAATGATTATTGCTTCCATTTCGGAAACGTCGTATTGCTCGAAAGTGGCGTCGCTGAAGGGAGCTCCTACGGTATAATCTCCGAAGCGCTGAAGGTTGGCAATAGTTTCATAATAGAAATCCTGCCCGAAATTCATTTCGGCGGTTGTAACGAAATTTGTGAAAACAAGATATTTGTAATCATCGTCTGCCAGGGGTTTGTCGGGAAGACTTACTTTAAAATCTCCTTTCGGCATAATGTAATTCTGAGAAACAGGGTCGTATTTCATTTCCGGCTTCATTTCCCGGAAAGTTAAAGCCTGCGCAGTTAATGCCGCAGATAAAAGAAAGAAAACTGCCGTAAATAATACTTTTTTCATATAATCCTCCATATTTTTAATTAATACATTCATCTGTGATTTTCAGATGTCGGACACCTTGAAGGTGTCCGACATCTAGCTTAAATAATCATCCCCTTGAGTGTTTTTCTTTATCATGTATGTTTCATCTGTTTATTTTAAGCCCCACCCAGACCCTACCCAAGGGGAGGGAATTCAACGATCTTGCTCCCTCCCCTTGGGGAGGGCCGGGGTGGGGTCTCTTCCGGTTTTTCATTTACATTATGTTTTTTTCTCTTCGATTTGGCAAATCTACCTAAAATAATCATCCCCTTGTGTGTTTTCCTAATCATGGATGTTTCATCTGTTTTTTTTAAATTACCGCTTCAGATGTCCAACATCTGCCGGATGTCGGACATCTTTTTCATCCTATTCGCATCTCATTCCCAAACTCCGATTTGGGAATGTGCTTTTATTTCAAAACTCTGTTTTGCATTAACTCTCAAATAATCATCTCCTTGTGTGTTTTCCTAATCATGGGTGTTATATCAGTTTATTTTGATCCCTCCCCAACCCTCCCTTACAAGTAAGGGAGGGGGTAGCCCCCTTATTTATAAGGGGGTTGGGGGATCTCTTCTAAAAATAATCATTCCCTTATGTGTTTTCCTAATCATGGGTGTTACATCAGTTTATTTTTAAATTACCGCTTCAGATGTCCAACATCTGCCGGATGTCGGACATCTTTATGAAAAAAAACAGTCTTATTTAGAAATAACCACAGGCAGAGCAGCTCTGCTGCCGTCGGAAGTTATAACTATGTAATAAGAGCCGGAAGAAAGATTTCCAACATTTACCGGTTCATTATACTCGCCGGGGGAAAGGAGCTTTTTCAAAATGTTCGTAACTTTTCTTCCGTTTTGGTCAACAATGCTTATATCTACCATTTTCGGTAAATCTCCTCCGACTACAAAATGCAGATTAGTTTTTTCAGAGAACGGATTGGGATAAGCCGTGAACATTTCAAAGCCGATTTTCCGCAGAGAGTTTTCATCTACGGAACCTGCTTCTGCACCGCTGCCCATAAGCGGAATGTAAAGATATTCGTTATTTATTGCATTCGACCATATAAGAATTGAATCGGTATATGTTTTAGCTTCTATAGGCCTGAACTGTATTTTCATTATTTTGGATTCGCCTGCGGGAATGTAAGTATCCCACTGTCCGCCCATAATAATGTCAAATATCTTCTCTTCATCGTCTTCGTGTTGAAGGGTTATTTGGCGCAGCCATAGTTCTTCGTTGCCTGTGTTGTTTATCGTAATGTCGCGCACGTGAGGTTTGTTAAGTTCCTTTTCGCCGAAATCAAGAACGTCATTTTCAAGCAGTACCGTTATAACTGGACCTGAGCCCTGACCGCCTACTCCTCTAAGCTCGAGTGTCTCGAAATCATCGTCATTAGATTCAAAATCAAGATATTCTATGTAATTATCCACCTCCGTCGGTGCAAATTTGATTCTCATTTCATGCCGGTCATTTACGGGAAGTGTCAGAGGAAAGTCATCCCCTTCAACAACTTCAAAAGTGCCTTCCGGCGCCCAGCCTGCAAATGAAATACCATCGACGGTGAGAGGTTCCGTGCCGATATTCATAATGCTGACAGCTCTGATTTTTTCTTTTCCCGGTTCTACGCCGCCGAAATCAAGTATTTTAATATCGAACGTAAGATCGGGTCCGTCTTCGGCGGCTCCTTTCATTATAAGCCACTTCACTCCGTAAGTTATGCACTGAACCCAGCTTGCAGGATCGCAGAAACTCTCAAACGGAAGGGACCACATAACGGCTTTTGCATCATTTTCTTCCTCATGAATTCTTATGCCGACAAGTCTTTCGTCCAGATTATCGTCCTGTTCCCAGTTAAAATGATCAACAGGCATATACTTATTTTCATCTTTTGTTTTGAAAAGATCAAGAGAGGTAATATATCCAATTTCCGGAGTTTCGCAGACAACAGTCTGAACTTGATCATTATGGGTCAGCCTGCCGTTGCAGAATTTTTCGGAAGAAATGGAAACGGGATCCATGGGATGTCCGTCCACCCAGAAGTACTTAATCGTGTTTCCTTCCACAACGGACTGCCTGCCTAAGTAATCGGTTCCCATCCTTTCGGTCAGGAAAGTACCTACAGTTTCATCCTGAAGCTGCTGCTGGGCGCTGTAAATTACCCTGCCGGTTATAAAAACTTTCTTGCCGGCATCGAGTATTTCGTTTATTTTGTCTATTACACGAGTGCCGGATTCATCTTCGGCATTAAGGGCTTTTTGTCCCATGGGAAAGAAAAAGACTTCATAGTCTTCAATGTTGTTTTCATCGAACCATGCCGTAGAAAAATTAGCGGTCTGTGTCTGACCGGCATATTGGGAATTCTCAAGTACGTTCAAGTATGTAGGCCAGAAGGGGTCTAAGTTATCAAACAATATAAACTGCTCTCCCGCATTGGGTTTGTCGGGATTGTTCTTCTCGGAATCGGTTGATACTATGCTTGTCATGTCCCCGCCGACGGGGCTAATCATAGGAAAGCTCTGGGAATAAACAGCAGCACCAGAAAAGAAGAGAAGTATTCCTAAAAGGAAAAATTTTGTAAATATTTTAGTCATGTATGCCTCCTTGGTTTAAAACATAATTTTAATAATCTGACAGCTAAATAAAAATCGTTATCATTCTTATATTAACAAATGTAATATAAAAATGTTACACTTGCGAATTAAAAATATAGCAAAAAGCTTATAAAAAAACAACAGCCGGACTATAAATAATCCGGCTGATGCGATTCAATAGTATATTTTGCCATTATTTTTGCGGCATAATATCATTTATTTGGCGATGACGACCGGAAGGTCTATCATACTGCCGTCAGCATTCAAAATCAGATAATAGGTACCCGAAGGAATGCCTGCGGCGTTGATTTGTGCGGTAAATTCGCCTGAGTTTCTGGTGCCGCTGAATATGTCTGCAACTTTAGCTCCGGCTGCATTGACAAGATATATATCAATGTTTTTGCTGTCCATGCCGGCAATGCTGCAGCGAACAGTCGATTTTTCGCTTACCGGGTTGGGGGTAACGCTCATGCTGAGCATACCGTTTGAAGAAACGCCATCTTTTACGGAGCCGACTTCTTCGCCTTCACCGCTGAGCGGTATGGTAAGTTCGCTTTCGTTGGAAGCATTTGATTTGAAGGTAATGTATGATTCATATTCTATTTTGTCTTTAGGCTCGAAACTGACAGTAAATTCTTCGGAGCCGCCGGCGGGAATAGTAAGGTTCTGCACATTTTCCTGAAGGATGAATATGTGGGAATAGCTGTATTCCACTTCGGCTTTGCTGATGATAAGGTCTTCACCGCCTGTGTTTGAAATTGTAATTTTCATTTCTTTGTTTTTGCCTATGCCTGTTTTACCGAAGTCGAGTGAATTGTGGTCTGCGGCAATCTGCGGACCTGCGGAGGGAGCCTGCTCTATCCAATCGAGGCATGCGTCAATAAGAACTTTTCTCTGAGCGTCAGTAGCTATTACATAAGGATTGAACTGAAGAGCGACGGCGCGCGCATTTGCAGTTTCTGATCTGGCGCCCATTGTTTTGCCGTCAATGGTCAGTATCTTGTTTGCAACACTTGTATTTGTAATCTGGATGGGCTCCATGAGATAGCCGCCCGGCACAATGGCACAGTTGCTGAAAGACATTCCGTTTGTAATCGGGTCCATTGAAACGCCGTTTAACTGGAATTTTGCGTCTGCACTGTTGTACTGCTCAAGAGTATGACCTGATTCCCATTTAATGCCCATTGCATTGAAAAGATTGTTTTGCTGCTGCTGCAGATAGGGATAAAGAGCCGTTACGCCGCCTTCAATCAGCAGACCTACACCGTCATTCAACTTGTTTGCAAAGAAAGTGCAGCCGCTGGTGCTGAGCATACCGCGGTTCCCGCCGCTGATAATAAGATATTTCACATTGTCAAGTTCTTCATCAAATGCAATATAGTCATCCATTGTAATAGGGAAATACTGGTCTCTGCCTGAATTTCTGACGCTTGTATTGACATTGTATGCAGTTTCACCGTCGAAAAGAATCTCAAAAGATTCAATTTCCTTGGAAATAGCGCTGATTACATAAGCGTTTTTAGCGGCATCATCGTTAGACATATCTTCAATTACTACGAGAGCATCACCGATGCCGAGATTTTCACTCGGGATAAGTTCAAATGTAACAGCCTTTGTTTCATTTGCACCTATTGTAATTTCACTTTCAAGAATATTGTCTTTTGTAACTTTTTTAATGGAAGAACCGGCGTTTACTTCAGCAGTCCAGCCGTCGGGAGTGCGTCCAGAGAGTTCGGTAGTGAATCCGACTGTGAGCTGTTTATCGGTCGTGTTTGTAATGGAAATTTCTTTGCTGAATGTGCTGCCCTGCGAAATGACTTTTGCAGTGGGCTGAGCCATAGTTGTTTCTATAGTCGGGATGCCGTGTGTGGCTTCCGCCGAGTTAATAATCTCACGGTCTGCCCTGTCGGCGCCGTATCTCTGAACAATACCGACAACATGAAGATTGTTGATGTCCCATGCTGAGGGAATTTTAAATGTGTATTTATGCTTAATCACATCGCCTGCATTGACGGTGGAGGGTATGATGCTTTCAGTGCCCCAGATGCCGCCCATCAGCTTGCGGAGTACATGATTATGCACATAATCATTGCCGGCGCCTGCCTGAGGATAGACTATTCCGTTTTCGAGAATGTAGGCGTTAAAGCGCATATCGCCGCTGGTCTGTGTGTCGTAATGTGCCTCGACGTATATTTCTATGTTTCTGCTTGCTTCGTCAACTATGTAATAGCTCTTTACTTCACACTCTGCGGTAAGCTGCATGCACTGAACGGCATAATTTTCCCAGACACCGCGGTTGTGGGAATATTTACCGCCCCAGGGGCGTCTGTCGATAACTGCATTAGGATAGCCGCTCACGCCGTAGTACTGGGCAAACTGAGACTGTTCGGGAAGTGTCATGGGGTCGCTGCTGCGGTTGTGCCAGGCAACGCCGATCACTCTGCCGGGATATTTATTGATAATGCCCTGCAAAATAGCAGCGCCGTCCGGGCAGTATGGGCACCAGGTGCCGGTCTGTTCTTCAATTAGTACATTTTTAACTGCGGCATTCGATTCCACCGCAGTCATAAAAAGAGCCAAAACTCCGATGAGTGCAAGGCTTTTAGATAAATTCGTAAGTAATTTTTTCATAGTACATCTCCGTTATGTTAAAAAAAACACTGCTTAAGTTAAACCAAAAAATATATTCGTTTAATAAACAAAAAAACAGCTTTTACCATGCTGCAATATAATATAAAGACACATAAACTTAACAAAAGTTACAAAATAAAATTAAAAAAACAGATTAAATAATATTAATATTCTCGTATTCTCAAAAAATAATTTGCATTTATCAAAAAAATGTTTTTGATTTGAATATTGGAGCAGGAGGCAAAAATAAAAAAGCCCGGGAGTTTGAAAATAATCTTATTTTTTTCAAAGGGAGCCAAATTATGAAAAACGAGAAGAACTCAAATCCTGAAGTATCACGATTGAGGCAGATATTTTCAAATCCCGGGCTAAATTAAATATAAAAATCAGCCCGGAAAAATGGCATATTAAAGAAACTTCCTCTCGACCCACTAAGAAATTTCAAAAATTGCCGCCAATAATTCCGGGCATTTTTTTATCTTTTGCCTGTATATTCGAGCTTATTTTTTTTCAGTGTACTTTTACATTCATCACTTATTAAAATAACATTTAAAATTCTCAAATGCTATAACAATTTTTATGATAATTTTGTAGAAATTTGCCATAAGCATTTGTAACACTTTTAACTACATTTTTGAAACATTATCTTACAGAATGTATATTTTAACAAACTGTTTATTGCATATACCCTTAAAATTCTTAAATTTACAGGAAGTAAGATATAATAAAACTGATTTTATTCCTGAAAACCGATTTATTTATAAATCATAATTATAAAAATATTTGCATATATAGACAAGAAAAATACAATGGAACATACCATAGATGATTACGACAATATCCGCAGCGGGGACATCATTGACCTTGATTTTCCCGATGAAACGGCAGCATACCTTGAAGAGGACGAAATCCTCTATGACAACGTAAAACGCATAGAGAACTATTACATCAACACTGACCTGAGCTGCCGTCCTTCAGTATGCGATTTCATCTGCCGGGATGAAGACGATGATAATTCCATAGCTGAGCTTGCATTTCAAAACTGCCGTCTGCAGTTCTACCGCAATGACAGCAAATTCGAGCTTAAGCCATATCAATATGTTATAGTGGATTCAGATACAGGTCTTGAGATATGCACCGTCATTAAATCAGGCAGTAAAGCAATGGAAAAGTTCAACAGGCATTTTTCCGGAGAAACACCCGAATACAGCATTTTAAGAACCGCAAACAGAAGCGATATAATAAAATTCATAAGCAACTGCCGTGAAGAAAAGCATATCGTCGAAAAAACCAAAGAATTTGCCGGTCAGTATCATCTCGACATGAAAATTACTAATGCCGAATGGCAGTTTGACCGCCAGCGCCTGACGATTTATTTTACCGCTCCGCAGAGAATAGACTTCCGCGAACTCGTAAAAGACCTTGCACGGACCTTCCGAACCAGAATAGAGCTTCGTCAGATAAGCACACGTGAAGAAGCTAAGCGTATGGGAGGCATTGGATGCTGCGGTCTTACCCTTTGCTGTGTTTCTTTGTTAAATGATTTTAATCACGTAACTTTAGATCATGCCCGCACCCAGCAGCTTTCCAATAATGTGGCAAAACTAAGCGGTAATTGCGGAAGATTAAAATGCTGTCTGCTGTATGAACATGAAACGTATGTAAAAGCTTTTGAAAAATATCCCAATTTAGACAGCAAGGTTCTTATGCCCGAAGGAAAAGCAAGCATTCTGAAAGTGGATATTTTCAAGGATAAAGTCAATCTCTATTTTCATGAAAACGGCTTATATAAGAATATTTCATACAGCGAATTAAAAGAGCTTGACAATAAAGGCAAAGTAATAAGGCCCGACGGCGGCAAAGGACGTTATTTCGAGGACGATGAAGAACTAAAAAAACTGGAAGATCCGCCTCCGCAAAATAATAGACGGGAAAAACCGAATAGAATCCATAAGCATAAAAACAAGCAAAAGAATAAAGAGAATAAGAACAAAGAGAAATAGCTTCTTATCATCTGTATATTTTTTTTTACCGTTTCAGATGTCCAACATCTGCCAGATGTTGGACATCTTTTTCCTTCCACTATTACTTCATTGCGAGGAGAGACTCGACGAAGCAATCTCCAACCATCAGTAGATTATTTAGAGATTGCTTTGCGTTGCTCGCAATGACATTTATTTCTCAAACAATCATTCCCTTGGGTGATTTTCCTTAATCATAGATGTTTAATCTGTTTATTTTAGCCCCGCCCTGATCCTCCCCTAGGGGAGGGAATTCATAATTTTTCACCCTCCCCTTGGGGAGGGCCGGGGTGGGGTCTCTTCCGGTTTTTAATTTACATTTCGTTTTTTTCTTCAATATATGGCACAAATCTACCTAAAACAATCATTCCCTTGGGTGATTTTCCTTAATCATAGATGTTTAATCTGTTTATTTTAGCCCCGCCCTGATCCTCCCCTAGGGGAGGGAATTCATAATTTTTCACCCTCCCCTTGGGGAGGGCCGGGGTGGGGTCTCTTCCGGTTTTTAATTTACATTTCGTTTTTTTCTTCAATATATGGCACAAATCTACCTAAAACAATCATTCCCTTGGGTGATTTTACTTAATCATGGATGATTCATCTTTAATAAATTTGCCGTGAAACGAATTACTGTCTGTTTGAAAATACTTTCTACCCGCAGTTTTAAGTTTCTTCTTCTATCAATTTAATTATTCTTGCCGGAAAATTCGTACCGAGTGCCGAGACATTGTATTTCACTGCCAATCGGTAATCTTCTTCGGTCTCTACGCCGTAAACGCCCAGATAAATACCGGTTTTTTTTACATTTTCAGAGATTTTTTCATTAAGTTCCTTCAAAGAGCAAATAAAACCCTCGGCTCCGGTCTGCGCAATTATCTCATCAGGGAGCCTGTCGTCTCCGGGTATTTTGATTGCGGCAGTATGCAAAGCAGGATCAATCTGCTTGATGGAGGCAAGCAGCCTGTGGTCGAAAGATGCAAAAATTGTATATTCTTCATACTGAAATTTTTTAACAATATTTATTATTCTGCCGATGTTCTTTTCAATGATACTGTGCCGCAGACTTTTAATTTCAAGGATAATATATGCTTTACCGGCTGCGAACTCTATCACTTCTTCGAGCAAGGGTATTTTTTCGCCGCTGTACTCTTCTCCGAACCAGGAACCGGCATCTAAATTTTCAATGTCTTCGGGGGAAATTTCACCTTCGTTTATAGCTTTTACTGTTCTGTCGAAAGTTTCATCGTGAAAAGCGATTATTTTGCCGTCTTCGGTAACCTGTATGTCGGTTTCTATCATGTGTGTGCCTCCTTCGAGAGCTTCACGGAATGCTGCTATCGTATTTTCGGGAGCAGTACCGGAAGCCCCCCTGTGGGCTACTACAAATCTTTCTTTGCATTCTACGTATTCTTTTAAAGGTTTCATATTTTGTATGATATATTTTTTAACTATTTCATCGAATTTGTAAAATAACTATTTTAATTTAAGAAAAATTTTCTTATTATACACTTAAGAATGCTTAATAAAGTTTTTAACATTTTAACAGGGAGCTAAGATGCCGGCAAGAACAAAAATACAGGAACTGATGACAAAAGGCATATTTTCAGTACAGCTCGAGGACACCGTCCGCAAGGCAGATGAAATAATGAGAACCGAAAACGTACGCCACGTGCCTGTTTTGGACGGCGGGAAATACTTAGGCATGATAACGGAACGCTCCATTATGGAATATACTCTGAGGCATCTGTATGATTACCACGACCACAGTTTAGGCGACGACGGCTTCAACCGCATAAATGATTTTCAGGAGATTATGGCAAAATCCAATTATGTGATATATCCCGAAGACAGCGTATTAAAAGCAGTGGAAATTATGAGCAAGCGAAAAATTGATTATCTGCCCGTTATCGACTGGCAGGGCAATCTGAAAGGTATTATTACATCAGTCGATCTGATGCTTTTCTTCTATAAATGGCTTTCTGAGGAAAGATAATCCTAATATTTGCTTTACAGCCTTCGGAGTTTTGGGATTATTTCTGTGTTTCTAACTCAATTTTCCTTTGCTCTTTCGTTTACAATTTTCTATTTTCTATATCAAAACATTTGTAATTTATCTGAATTTAAATTTCTTAGAAAAAAATATGAAAAAGAATCAGGAAAAGAAAAATCTTAATAACATCAGGCTGAACAAATACATAGCCGATTCGGGAGTATGCTCGCGGAGGAAAGCTGATAATCTGATAGCCGAAGGAAAAGTGAAGGTAAACAAAAAAACAGTAACCGAACTCGGCACCATCGTAAAGCTGAGCGATTTCATAACGGTTGACGGCGGTCCGGTTAATCCCGAGAATAAGAATGTATATATAGTTTTGAACAAGCCTAAGGATTATATATCGACAGTCAGCGACGAAAGAGGCAGGAAGACCGTTATAGACCTTGTCAAAAGCCGCTTCAGGATATTTCCCGTGGGAAGACTCGACAGAAACACAACGGGTGTTCTGATCCTTACTAATGACGGCGAACTTGCTCAGAGGCTTACTCATCCGAAATATGAGATAATACGTTCTTACCGGGTTACTCTTGATAAAGAACTTCTTCCCGAACATGCTCAAAAAATTGCATCCGGTGTAAAACTTGAAAATTTTACTTCATCTCCCTGTGAAATACTAATGGATCATAAAGACAAGAAAACCTTGATTATCAGCCTGAAAGAAGGAAAAAACCATGAGGTAAAGCGGCTTTTCGAGGAGTTCGGATACAGCGTTAAAAAGCTCGACCGCAAGGCTTATGCCAATATAACCGTGCAGGGAATGAAACGCGGTGAGTACCGTCATTTAATGAACAGGGAATTAATGTATTTGAAAAAGCTGGCAGGTATGAAATAAAAAACGGCGTCTTTTGACGCCGCCTCTGTTTCACTTTACTGCTGCTGTTTATTTTTGGTCCCACTCGAAGCAAGACCGGGTGTGAAGACAGGAAATTTCTCAAAATGTAAACAGGGTCGAGAAAACTGCCTTGCTTCCGGCAAAAAGAAGCGCCTTCTCCGGGCGCTCCCGGGTCGAGTGTTTTGGCTTTGGAAAGCTGATATTTTTATTCAAATTACATTCTTCTACATTCATATACACGACACTATTGATTTTGTTAGAAAAAAAGTTCCTTTTTTTTATATTTGATGCAGAAATAAAATAAACCCGGTGTTTTTTTAAATATACAGATGTATTTCTTATATTTGATTTAAAATTTTACAACGAAGACAGCTATGATGCAAAAAAGAAAGATACAAAGCAGATATAAAAGCAAAACTCCTGTTACTCAGGTTTTTGCGGAACCAAGAGAAAAAGAGCTGCTTGAAGTATTAAATAAAAGGAAAAATAACGAAGATTTTTTTTTAAAAGTGGAAAATTTTCTGCAGGGTGAATTTGTACTTAACAAAGACCTTGAAATACTGGCTGCCGTCAGCGGCGGGGTCGATTCCGCAGTTATGCTCGACGTGCTGGTATGCCTTGCAAAGCAGCACGGCTTTAAAGTAAGCGCGGCACATTACAACCACAGCCTCCGCGAGAAAGAATCTGACGAAGATGAAAGATTTACGGCATCAATAGCCGGCAGGCATGAATTGAGTTATTTTTCTCAGAAGGGTAATGTGCGGCAGTATGCCGAATCACATGCGTGCAGCGTGGAAGAAGCCGCCCGTGCCATGCGCTACCGTTTTTTGGAGAAAACAGCAAAAAACAAGAATATCAAAGTTGTGGCAACTGCTCATAATGCAGATGACAACGCCGAAACCTTTCTGCTGAATCTTTTCCGCGGAACCGGACTTACGGGACTTTCCGGTATACCTCATCTGCGTCCCCTTTCAAAGAAAACTGTAGTAATTCGCCCGCTCATCGGTATTAAAAAAAGTGAAATAATTGATTATGCTCTGAGAAATAATCTGAAATGGCGCGAAGACAGGTCTAATCTTTCTCTGATATACAAACGCAACAAAATACGCCGTGAGCTGATACCACATCTTGAAAAAGAATTTACGCCTGCTATTGTCGATATATTGAACAGAACCTCCAATTTTATTCATGGGGCTGACCTTTATATAAAAGAACATATTGAGAAGATTTATCCCTCGCTGATAGCAGGCAATCAGAACGGATCTTTTGAAATAAAAGCCGGTCTCATGGAAGCTTATGATAAATTCATACAGGGTGAACTGATACAGCATGCCGTAGAAAGAAATTTTGAAATCTCGGCTCTTCCTCTTCAGACAGTTGAAAGAATCATAAAACTCCTGCAAAGTCCGGTGAACTCCAAATGTGAGATAAACAAAAATATCGAGGTAATACGAGGCAGAAGAACGCTGATTTTTTACAAGGTTAGCAAAGAGCAGACCATAGATGAAAAAATCGAAAAAACGGGAAATTACAAATTTGGCAAAATGCGTATTGAAATGAGGCATGTCAGACGCTCAAGCGTAAAATTTACCCCTGACCCTAACATAGAATATTTTGACAGCGACCTCCTGCCGGAAGTGCTTACACTAAGGCACAAACGCCCCGGCGACACTTTTACGCCATTCGGCATGACGGGCAGCATGAAAATAGGCGATTTTCTTACAAACGAAAAAGTACCCGTTACCGAAAGAAAGCATATCCTAGTGCTTGCCGCAAAATCCGAAATAATATGGGTATGCGGCTTTCGCGCAAGCGATCGGTTTAAAGTAACGGATACTACAAAAAAGTTTTTGAAAGCGAAGTTTGTAAGGAAGAAGTAATTATTTCAGTTCGTAACCTGTGAGTACCTCCACCTCGTGTTCGATAAATTCTCCGCTGTAATAACTGGCTTTAACCTCAATCTTTACAATTCCTAATCTCGGGCAGGCATATATATCTTCAATATATCTTTCGCCCATTTCGGGAAATTCTTCATCGGGGTATTCTCTAATCTGTCTGTAATGATAGCACTTGAATGTTCCGGCAGGTACTGTTACAGATACATTAACACTCACTACGGTAACGGAATCATCCTGACCGGCATAAAATACTTCGCCTGTCTGCGCGGGATACTTAAATATTAAGTTTTCGTAAATATTGTTTTCCTGGTCAATATGGCTGAGCATATACAACCCGTCTTCTTTGTTTCTTACGGCGCTTTCCAGTTCGTTGTCATAAGCCAGTCCGAAATAACGAATGTTGTTAACCACGGTATCCATCGGCAAGCTGATCCTGTAACTGCTCTCATCAATTACATTTCCTTCTTCATCATATTCTATGTCGTCGTAATCCCAGTAGTTGTTAAGAGCTGTCGGGAATATCTGCTTGTCGGCTTCTTTTGGTTCGGTGCTGTTGTCCGAGCAGGACACGATTAATAATGCACTTAAAAGAACGGCAATAATCATTACACGGCTTTTCATAAAATATCCTTATAAAGTTTAATAATAGTTGAATTCTCTTAACAAAAATATAAAAATATTTCAAATAATCGATATAATTTTTTTTATCTGTATATTTTTACTTTCCGATTCAGATGTCCAACATCTGCCAGATGTTGGACATCTTTTTC